>NZ_LJQT01000306.1:0-36699 GCF_001400515.1 Pseudomonas meliae
AAAATTTCTGACAGTCTCAGATCAGCTCGTAAAGGCGATCACTGAGCTTGTGGCGGTGGTGCAAGCTGCGCAGCGTTAAACGAGAGATTTCAAACCCAACTCAATGCCCATGACTCCTCCCCACATGTGAAGGCTCGCCCTCTGGCGCTGCCACAGCCCCGGTCACTTCCAGCCTCTCCAGTATCGCGCAATGCTCTGCTGCGCCATCGCTGCAGCGGCGGCGTAGGTCGAGTAGTTGTTCCTGAAGCGCTTGCAGGCTTGCGACGCGGGCGTTGACGTGTTCGATGTGTTCGTCGATCAGCGCATTGACGCTTTCGCACTGGTCCTGCGGGCTGTCGCGCAGGCTGAGCAGGTTGCGGATTTCCTCCAGGGTCATGTCCAGGCTGCGGCAGTTGCGGATAAACGATAGGCGCTCCATGTGTGTCTGGGTGTACAGCCGGTAGTTGCCATCGCTGCGGGCAGGTGCGGGCAGCAGGCCTTCGCGCTCGTAATAGCGGATGGTTTCGACCTGTGTGTCAGCCAGTTTTGCCAGTTCGCCGATTTTCATTTGGACTCATCTCGTTTGAGTGCTTGACCCTATAGTGGCTACAGGGTGTTCACTTGGCAACAAGCAGAATCCTGGAGCCACAACGAATGGGCACGACGATCAAGAATTCCCCCGCACATGACCACGATCATGACCACGGCGAGCATGCGCCTGAGCAAAAGCCCGTAGAACATGCTCATGCGTGCTGCTCCAGCGATGCACAACCTGCTGTGGTGACCTTTAACGATGCGCTGGCATCAGGTAGTCGCTTGAGCAGCTTTCGTATCGAAGCCATGGATTGCCCGACCGAGCAAACCCTGATCCAGAACAAGCTGGGCAAGCTGGCCGGGGTGCAGAAGCTTGAGTTCAACCTGATCAATCGCCTGCTGGGCGTCTGGCACGATCTGCCGTCCACCGACCCGATTCGTGAGGCCATCAGTTCGCTGGGCATGCAGGCCGAGCCGGTCGAGGAGGGTGCAGCGTCTGACCAAGCGGCTCCGGTCGTGAAGAAACACTGGTGGCCGCTGGCATTGTCCGGCGTTACTGCACTGGGTGCTGAAGTGGTCCATTTGGCGTCACTCGGCCCGACCTGGGTCGTTGCTCTGCTGGCGCTGGTGTCGATCTTCAGTTGTGGGCTGACGACCTACAAGAAGGGCTGGATCGCGCTCAAGAACTTCAACCTGAATATCAATGCCCTGATGAGCATTGCGGTGACCGGTGCAATTCTGATCGGGCAGTGGCCTGAAGCGGCAATGGTGATGTTTCTGTTCACCGTGGCCGAGTTGATCGAAGCCAAGTCCCTCGACCGCGCCCGAAACGCTATCAGCGGGTTGATGCAATTGACGCCGGAACTGGCCACCGTTAAACAGGCGGACGGCAGTTGGCAGGAAATTGAAGCTAAAAACGTCGAAATTGGCGCTATTGTCCGCATTAAGCCAGGTGAGCGCGTAGGGCTCGACGGCGAGGTGGTGTCCGGTAACTCGAGCATCGATCAAGCGTCGATCACAGGTGAAAGCCTGCCGGTCGAGAAGATTGTCGGCGACAAGGTCTTCGCGGGCACTATCAATCAGGCGGGCTCGCTGGAATATCGTGTGACCGCTGCGGCGAACAATTCGACGCTGGCGCGCATCATTCATGCGGTAGAAGCGGCTCAGGGTTCGCGTGCGCCGACCCAGCGCTTTGTCGACAGCTTCTCGCGCATCTATACGCCGGTGGTGTTCGTTGTCGCCTTGGGCGTGGCGCTGATTGCGCCGCTGTTTTTCGGCGGCGAATGGTTTGACTGGGTTTACCGCGCGCTGGTGTTGTTGGTAGTCGCTTGCCCCTGTGCGCTGGTGATTTCTACGCCGGTGACGATCGTCAGCGGTCTGGCGGCAGCGGCGCGCAAAGGCATCCTGATCAAGGGCGGCGTTTATCTGGAAATGGGCGAGAAGCTTGATTACCTGGCCCTCGACAAGACTGGCACGCTGACCCACGGCCAGCCCGTGCAGACCGACTACGTGCCGCTGGACCCGACGGTCGCCGACACTGCGCCGGCCATTGCTGCGAGCCTTGCGGGTCGCTCCGATCACCCGGTTTCCCAGGCGATTGCCAAGGCGGCTGACAGCAGCCTGAATCTGCATGAGGTCTCGGCGTTTGAAGCCTTGGGTGGACGCGGTGTGAAGGGCGCAATCAACGGCCAGATGTATCACCTGGGCAATCATCGCCTGGTTGAAGAGCTGGGTCTGTGTTCGCCAGAGCTGGAGGCGAAGCTCGATGTTCTGGAAATGCAGGGCAAGACCGTGGTGCTGTTGCTGGACACCTCCGGTCCGATCGCGCTGTTTGCGGTGGCTGACACTGTCAAGGAAACCAGCCGTGAAGCTATCGCTCAGTTGCATGAGTTGGGCATCAAAACGGTCATGCTGACTGGCGACAATCCGCACACCGCCAAGGCGATTGCCGATCAGGTCGGTATCGACGAAGCGCAAGGCAACTTGCTGCCTGCCGACAAGCTGAGTGCCATCGAGGCCCTTTATGCTCGCAACCATCGTGTGGGCATGGTGGGTGACGGCATCAATGATGCACCGGCGCTGGCTCGGGCCGAGATTGGTTTTGCGATGGCGGCAGCGGGTACTGATACTGCTATCGAGACGGCAGATGTCGCCCTGATGGACGATGATCTGCGCAAGATACCGACGTTCATTCGCTTGTCCCGTCGGACCTCGGCAGTGCTCAAGCAGAACATTGTTCTGGCAATCGTGACCAAGGTGTTGTTTATCGGCATCACGTTTGCGGGCATGGCGACCATGTGGATGGCTGTGTTTGCCGACATGGGGGTGAGTTTGCTGGTGGTGTTCAACGGCTTGCGCTTGCTCAAGAAATGATCAGCCGTGGGCTTTGAAGGGCGGACGCGGANNGAGCGTCCAGAACGGCATTCCCACGCAGAGCATGGGAACGATAATCGGTGTGGCTATCGACCGTCTTCGTGAGCAAGCTCACTTATTAGCTATCGCTCCCACGCTCTGCGTGGTAGCGCTTTTCTGGACGCTCTGCGTCCGACTTAGTCAGCCAAACCGCTCCTGTCCCCAGGCAATGAAGGTTTCCAGCAACGGTTTCAGCACCGCGCGGGTCGGTTCAGCAAGGTCCGGGCGGTAGTGGAAGGGCACGAACTCCTCCATGTAGGTGCTTTGCGCCAGTTCCAGCTGCACCGCATGGATGTTGTTGGCCGGGTCACCATAGTGGCGGGTGATGTGGCCGCCCTTGAAGCGCCCGTTCAACACATGGCTGTAGTCTTTGGCCGCAGCGCAGACCTGCTCCATTCGGCTGGCCAGCTCCGGGTCGCAGCTCACACCATTGAAGGTGCCGAGGTTGAAGTCCGGCAGGCGGCCGTCGAACAGGTGCGGGATGTGGCCGCGAATCGAGTGGGCGTCGAACAGCAGCGCATAACCGAACTCGTCACGCATGCGCTGCAGTTCCTGCTCCAGCGTCTGGTGATACGGCGTCCAGATCTGTTGCAGATACCGCGCTCGTTCCTCGGCGCTGGGCGTCTGGCCGTCCTTGAACAGTGGCACGCCATCGAACAGGATCGACGGAAACAGGCCGGTGGTCGCACCGGCGTACATGGGCTTGTCGTCAGACGGCCTGTTGAGGTCGATGACAAAGCGCGAGTATTCGGCGGCCAGGGTGCTGGCGCCCAATTCAGCGGCGAAGTCATACAAACGCGGAATATGCCAGTCGGTGTCCGGCAGGCTCAAGGCTTCGTCCACCAGCGCGGTTTCGACCACCGGGGTCAGTTTCAGACCGGCATGCGGCATGCTGATCAGCAGCGGAACGCGGCCACGTTTGAATGTCAGAACGTTATCCACAGGGCTCTCCTTCAGATCGATGATTCGACGCCGTGGCGCACGATGCGTTTATCCAGATCGCCGCCCAGCCAGTAGGCCAGATCAGCCGGTCGCTCAATGTCCCAAGCGACGAAATCCGCTACCTTGCCGACCTCCAGCGAGCCGTGGGTTGCGCTCATGCCCAGTGCCTTGGCGGCATTGAATGTCACACCCGCCAGTGCCTCTTCAGGTGTCATGCGAAACAGCGTGCAGGCCATGTTGAGCATCAGACGCAACGACAGCCCTGGCGAGGTGCCGGGGTTCAGGTCGGTGGAAATCGCAATCGGCACGCCGTGCTTGCGCAGCGCTTCCATCGGCGGCAGCTGTGTTTCACGGAGGAAGTAAAACGCCCCCGGCAGCAGCACTGCGACGGTCCCGGCAGCGGCCATGGCGACGGCATCGTCTTCGGTCATGAACTCCAGATGATCCGCCGACAGCGCCTTGTAACGTGCCGCGAGGCTTGACCCGCCCAGCGAAGAAAGCTGCTCGGCATGCAGTTTGACCGGCAGCGCCAACTGCCCTGCGCTGATGAACACCTGCTCGACCTGCGCAGGTGAAAACGCCAGGTACTCGCAGAACGCGTCCACGGCATCCACCAGCCCTTCGGCAGCCAGTGTCGGCAGCATGTCGTTGCAGATGTGATTGATATAGTCGTCGGCGCGATCCGCGTATTCCGGTGGCAGGGCGTGGGCGGCCAGACAGGTGGCGCGTACGGTGACCGGTTGGGTATTACCCAGGCGGCGGATCACCCGCAGGATCTTGCGCTCGTTTTCCAGGTCCAGCCCATAACCTGACTTCATCTCGACGGTAGTCACGCCGTCCTTGAGCAAGTGTCGCAAGCGTCGCTCGGCGCTGGCGTACAGCTCATCTTCACTGGCCGCACGAGTCGCGCGCACCGTGCTGGCGATACCGCCGCCTGCTGCGGCAATCTCGGCGTAGCTCACACCCTGGAGACGCTGTTCGAACTCGCCGCTGCGGTTGCCGCCAAACACTGTGTGCGTGTGACAGTCGATCAGGCCGGGCGTCACCCATGCTCCGCCCAGATCGATACAGTTGTCATGTTCCGGCTCGGCCAGCTCGGTTTCAGGCCCGATCCACTCGATGAGCGCTCCGGAGGTCACGATGGCGGCATTTTCGATGATCGAGTATTTACCGTGCGCCATGCTTGCGATGTGACAGTGTTTCCAGAGCGTTTTCATTTCGGGCCTCTTTGGTCAATGGGGATTGTTGAGCGCCTTTGGCTTGACCCACAACCCGTAGGCGATGAGCAGCAGCACAATCCAGATTGCGCCGACGATCAAGGCTGCACGGTTGTCCGGGAAATAGCCCAGCACGCCGAAGATGAACAGCATGAAGACGATGGCGGCGGCCGGTCCGTAAGGCCAGAACGGCACCGCGAATTTCAGTTGTGCGGCCTCGTCGCGGTTCATCGAACGGCGCATGGCAACCTGGGTGAGCAGAATCATCAGCCAGACCCAGACCGTGGCAAACGTTGCCAGCGAGGCGATCAGCAGGAACACGTCCTTGGGGATCAGGTAGTTGAGCAGCACGCCGCCCAGCAACGCGATGCCCATGACCAGCACGGTCATCCACGGCACACCATGCCGTGACAGGCGCGCAAAACTGGCGGGTGCCTGACCGTCACGGGCCAATCCGTACATCATGCGCCCGGCACCGAAGATGTCGCTGTTGATGGCCGACACCGCAGCAGAGATGACCACGATATTGAGGATAGTCGCCGCCGACGCGATGCCCAGATTGTCGAAAATCTGCACGAACGGGCTGCCTTGGGTGCCGATCTGCGGCCACGGGTAAATGCACATCAGCACAAACAGTGTCAGCACATAGAACAGCAGAATGCGCAACGGTACGGCGTTGATCGCCTGTGGCAGGCTGCGTTGCGGGTCCTTTGCCTCACCGGCCGTGATGCCGATGATTTCAATGCCGCCGAAGGCAAACATCACCACCGCGAACGAGGCGATCAGACCGGTGACGCCGTTGGGCATGAAGCCGCCATGTGCCCACAGGTTGCTGATGCCGATTTCGGTGCCGCTGGTCGAGCTGCCGATACCGAAGATCATGATGCCGAAGCCTGCGACGATCATGGCCACGATGGCGCTGACTTTGAGGATCGACAGCCAGAACTCGGTTTCACCAAAGACTTTCACGTTGCACAGGTTGAGCGCGCCGATCAGAAAGACGATGCCCAGCACCCAGATCCAGCGGGGTACTTCCGGAAACCAGAAGCCCATGTAAATGCCGAATGCGGTCACGTCGGCGAGGCAGACAATGATCATTTCGAATGCGTAGGTCCAGCCCAGTACGAAACCGGCCAGCGGGCCCATGTAGCGCGTGGCGTAATGGCTGAACGAGCCGGAAACCGGGTCGTGAACGGCCATTTCGCCCAGTGCGCGCATCACCATGTACACCGCCGCGCCGCCGATCAGGTACGCCAGCAATACGGCCGGACCGGCCTGTTGAATCGCCGAGGCCGAGCCGTAGAACAACCCTGTGCCGATGGCAGAGCCCAGGGCCATGAAGCGGATGTGGCGGGCGGATAACCCGCGTTTCAAACCATCTTGTGACGTCATTTCAGGTCCATTTCATTACATACAGGTATGGCAAAAGCCGCGAAAACGCCTGCAATCGGCTTCCCGCAGCAATGACCAAAGCGAGCCCNNCCCTGCCAGGCTCGCGGTACATCACAAACTCGGTAGCAGACGTGCAGGAACCAGCGGGTTCAGGCAAGTGGAGGACAACAGCTGACTGGCAGCTTCGATGTCCGGTGCAAAAAAACGGTCCTTTTCATAGAACGGGACCTTGCTGCGCAACAGGCCGCGGGCTTGCTCCAGTTTCGGAGAGGTTTTCAGACCCTCACGCAAGTCCAGACCCTGGCAGTCAGCCAACCATTCTACGGCAAGAATCCCGCGAACGTTTTTTGCCATTTCCCATAACCGCTTGCCAGCGGCCGGGGCCATCGACACATGGTCTTCCTGATTGGCGGATGTCGGCAGGCTGTCGACGCTGTGCGGATGAGCCAGCGCCTTGTTTTCACTGGCCAGCGCGGCGGCCGTGACCTGTGCGATCATGAAGCCGGAATTGACGCCTCCGTTGGCGACCAGGAAGGGCGGCAGTTGCGACATGTGCTTGTCCATCATCAGCGAAATACGCCGTTCGCTGAGCGAGCCGATCTCGGCAATGGCCAGCGCCAGATTGTCTGCCGCCATGGCGACCGGCTCGGCGTGAAAATTGCCACCGGATATGACGTCGTTCTCGGCGGCGAACACCAGCGGGTTGTCGGACACCGCATTGGCTTCGATTTCCAGCACTTCGGCGGCCTGCCGCAACTGGGTCAGGCATGCGCCCATGACCTGCGGCTGGCAGCGCAGCGAGTAGGGGTCCTGAACCTTGTCGCAGTTGCGGTGCGACTCGGACACGCCACTGCTTTCGCCGAGCAAATCGCGGTAGCAGGCAGCGGCATCGATCTGCCCGCGCTGACCGCGTGCTGCATGAATACGTGCATCGAAGGGTGAGCGCGAACCGAGCACTGCTTCGACGGTCAGCGAGCCACAGGTCAACGCCGCAGCGAACAGGTCTTCGCCCTCGAACAAGCCGCGCAGTGCATACGCGGTGGACACTTGCGTACCGTTGAGCAGCGCCAACCCTTCCTTGGCTGCGAGGGTCAGCGGTTGCAGCCCAGCGACAGCCAATGCATCGACGGCATTCAGCCATTCGCCCTTGTAACGCGCCTTGCCTTCGCCCAACAGCACCAGCGACATGTGCGCCAGTGGAGCCAGGTCACCCGAAGCGCCGACCGAACCCTTGAGCGGAATATGCGGATAGACCTCGGCATTGATCAACGCGATCAACGCATCGATCACCACCCGACGAATACCCGAGAAGCCACGGCTCAGGCTGTTGACCTTGAGCACCATGATCAAGCGCACCAGATCATCGCTGATCGGCTGACCAACACCGGCCGCATGCGACAGCACCAGCGAACGCTGCAGATTTTCCAGGTCTTCGCTGGCAATCCGCGTCGAGGCGAGCAGGCCAAAGCCGGTGTTGATCCCGTAGGCGGTGCGGTTCTCGGCCAAAATGCGTTCGACACAGGCGACGCTGTCGTCGATCTGCTGGTCTGCACTGCTGTCCAGCGTCAGCCTGACCGGCTGCTGATGAATGGCGCGCAATTGCGCCAGGGTCAGTTGGCCGGGGATCAGGTTCAGCGTCTTGGCAGATAAAGTGGTCACGATGCAGCTACTCCTTGATTGATGTCAGCAACGGCGTGTGGCCGTCCGCCGCTTTTTATAGGGTTGCCGCATGATCGCGGCAGTGCTGGAAAACCCTTTCCAGCGATGTTGCGTCTTTGAGCAGAGCCGCGCTGCTGGCGATATCAGGGGCCAGCCAGCGGTCTTCATCGTAGGCCGGAACCCGCTCGCGCAGCAGTCGCCACGCAGCACCTGTACCCACGCCAAACCCTTGCGCCTTGAGGAATTCGAACGCCTGGGCCGCCAGCAAATACTCGATGGCCAGAATCTGTGTGACGTTGCCTAGCACTTTGTGCAGCTTGAGCGCGGCACTGGTGCCCAGGCTCAGATGGTCTTCCTGCAGGCCGGAGGTGACGTAGTTATCGACCACCGCCGGTTGCGCCATCTGGCGGTTTTCCGCGCACAGCGAGGCGGCGACGTACTGAACGATCATCATCCCCGAATTCACCCCCGGCTGGCTGACCAGAAACGCCGGCAGGCCGCTGACCATCGGGTTGATCAGGCGGTCGAGGCGTCGCTCGGCGATGGAGCCCAGTTCTGCCAGCGCCATGCACAGCAAGTCTGCCGCCATCGCCACCGACTGGCCATGCGGATTGGCCTGAGACACCACGCGCCAGTCATCGGGCGTGCCGAGCAGCATGGGGTTATCGGTGACCGAGTTCAGCTCGGTCTTGATCTGGCGAATGGCATGAGCCAACTGATCGCGGGTTGCGCCATGCACTTGGGGAATCGAGCGGATGCTCAGCGCGTCCTGGGTACGAATGCCCTGGCGGCTGGCAAGCACTTCGCTGCCCGCCAATACGCTGCGCAGGTTTTTGCCCACCTGCTGCATACCGGGATGCGGTTTGAGGGCAAGAATGCTCTCATCGAATGCATCCAGCTGACCGCCCAGTGCTTCGAAGCTCATCGCGCCGATCACGTCGGCCCACTGGCTCAGACGCTCGGCGTCGGCGATGGCCAGGCAGCTCAGGCCGGTCATGCATGGCGTGCCATTGACCAGACACAAGCCGTCTTTGGCACCGAGGATGACCGGAGCCAGACCTTCTTCATTCAAGGCCTGCTCAGCCGGGACGATCTGCCCGCGATAGCTGACTTGGCCGATGCCCAGCAACGCGACGCCGACGTGCGCCATGTGCGTCAGGTAACCCACCGAGCCCTGCGCCGGTACTTGCGGCGTGATGCCTCGGTTGAGCAGGGCCAGCAGCGCTTCGACCACTTGCCGGTGAATGCCGGACTTGCCCTGGCTGTAGTTGAGAATCGCGGCGCAGATGATTGCGCGAGTCTGCTCGTCGGCCAGCGGCGCACCCACGCCGCAGGCATGGCTGAGCAGGGTATTGCGCGACAGGCGACTGAGCTGTTCGCCTTGCAGTGACACATTGCACAGCGCGCCGAGCCCGGTGTTCACGCCATAGGCGCGCTCGCCGCTGACGACAATCTGCTGCACGATGGCCTGCGCGTTATCGATCCGCGCCCAGGCGGCATCCGACAACACCAGTTGCGCCTCATGGCGGGCCACGGCGACTACGTCCTGCCAGCCCAGCGGGGCTTCACCGATGACGATCTGTTCTGCTCGCGACATCTGCAACGGTCCTTAAAGGGTGGCCACGCGGCGCTGAACGAAACGGTCCACGTAATCGTCAGCGGGCGAGTGAAGGATTTCTTTCGGTGTACCGACCTGAATCAAGCGCCCGTCCTTGAGGATCGCGATGCGATTGCCGATGCGTACCGCTTCGTCCAGGTCGTGGGTAATGAACACGATGGTCTTGTGCAGGCTGGCTTGCAGTTCCAGCAACTGGTCCTGCATCTCGGCGCGAATCAACGGGTCGAGGGCGCTGAACGCTTCGTCCATCAGAATGATGTCGGTGTCGGCTGCCAGTGCTCGTGCCAGACCGACGCGCTGGCGCATGCCACCGGAAAGCTGGTGCGGGTATTTGTTTTCGTAGCCCTTCAGGCCTACGGTCGTTATCCAGTGCTGCGCGCGTTCCTGGCACAGCGCCTTGCTCTCGCCGCGCACTTTCAGGCCGTACGCGACGTTGGCCAGCACGGTCTTGTGCGGCAGCAGGCCGAAGCTCTGGAACACCATGCTGATCTTGTGTCGGCGGAATTGGCGCAAGGCCTCCATGTCGTAACGCAGGATGTCTTCGCCATCGACCAGAATCTCGCCGCTGGTGGGGTCGATCAGCCGGTTGAAGTGGCGTACCAGCGTCGATTTGCCGGAGCCGGACAGGCCCATGATGACGAAGATTTCTCCACTGCCGATCGACAGCGACAGGTCGTTGACCCCGACCACGCAGCCGGTTTGCGCCAGTACCTGATCCTTGCTCTGGTTCTGTTTGATCAGCGCCAGTGCTTCCTTTGAGCGGTTGCCAAAAATCTTGAATACGTTTTTAACGACGATCTTGCTCGGTTCCACGCTGCTCATTTGTGCGCCTCATGCCGTGGGCGGCCATAGGCCTGCGTGATACGGTCGATGACGACCGCCAGAATGACGATGGCCAGACCCGCTTCCAGCCCGCGTCCGACGTTGAGCGTCTGAATGCCCACCAGCACGTCTTCACCCAGCCCGCGTGCGCCGATCATCGAGGCGATGACCACCATCGACAGCGCCATCATGGTGGTCTGGTTGATCCCGGCCATGATGCTCGGCATGGCCAGTGGCAGTTGCACACCAAACAGCTGCTGCCAGCGGTTGGCACCGAAGGCGTTGATGGCTTCCATCACTTCACCGTCAACCTGACGAATGCCCAGGTCGGTCAGACGAATCAATGGCGGCGCGGCATAGATCACCGTGGCGAAGATGGCCGGGACCTTGCCCAGGCCGAACAGCATCAGCACCGGAATCAGGTAAACGAAGCTGGGCATGGTCTGCATGATGTCCAGCAGCGGCATCAGCACCGAGCGCAGGCGATTGCTGCGCGCGGAGAGAATGCCCAGTGGAATGCCGATCAGTACCGCAATGATCGTGGCGACCAGCATCAGCGCCAATGTCTGCATCAGCTTGTCCCACAACCCGACCGCACCGACCAGAAACAGCAGGCCGACGATGACCAGCGTCGTGACGATCTTGCGTGTCGCGTGCCAGGCAATGCCGCCAACGATTATCAGCATCAGCCACCACGGTGCCATGCGCAGCAGGCTTTCGAGGTTGACGATGGCCCATAGCAGGGTGTCGGAAATGTGCCGGAACACATCGCCATACTGAGTCACCAGCGAGTCGACCCCGTCGTTGACCCAGTTGGCGATCGAGAAAGTGAAGCTTTCAGGAAACATAAGCGGCTCTCAAATGAGGTGTGTCGGGTCAACGTCAGGGCAGTCGGATTTGTCAGTCCGACTGCCCTTTCGTTTACAGCGAAGCGTCCACCTTTTTCGCGGCGTCTTCGCTGACCCATTTGTGCCAGACTTCGGGGTGCTCTTTCAGGAAAATCTTCGCCAGCTTCGGCGATTCGATACGTTCCTTGGCCATGCGCCCCAGGTTCTGGTTGAGCAGGTCGATAGGCAGGTTGACCTTTTCCAGGATGGCGACCAGTTCAGGGGCCTCATCGTGGAACACTTTGGACACGCCGACCTTGATATCGATCGTCTTGTTGACCCCGGCTTTCTCCTCCAGACGCACCAGGTCCACCTGGCCCATGAGCGGAGTCGGCGACCAGTAGTAGGTCAGGATCGGCTCGCCACGTTTGTAGCTGGAGAGAATAGCCGCATCCAGCGCAGGGCCGGTGCCCGGGCGGAAGTTGGTGTATTTGCTTTCCAGGCCATAGCTCTTGAGCATTTCGCTGTTTTCCAGCTCGCAGGTCCAGCCAGCCGGGCAGTTGTAGAAGCGGCCTTTGCCGGGCTCTTCCTGATCCTTGAACACCGCCGAATACTGGGCCAGATCGCTGATGGATTTCAGGTTGGGTGCCTTGGCTTCAAGCTTGCGTTTGGCATCGCCTTCGATCACATAGCGGGGCACATACCAGCCTTCCACTGCGCCAACGATAGGCGCGCCGACACCGACCACTTTTCCGGCTGCGGCGGCCTTGCTCCAGACCTCGCTGCGGCCGACCCATTCTTCGGCAAAGATCTGGATATCGTTGGTGCTCAAGGCGTTTTCCATGGCGATGGAATTACCAGGCAGGGCGTCAACGGTGCAGCCGTAACCCTTGTCCAGAACGACCTGCAGAATGTCGGTCAGCAGCATCGCGCTTTCCCAGTTAAGACCGGCGAATTTCACCGGCTTGCCTGATTCGCACCAGCCGGCAGCCTGACTTGTGCCTACGCTGGCGAGCAGGCCAGCGGATACCAAGGTGGTCAACAGGGCCTTTTTCATTTTCATTATCGATGCTCCCAAGCTTGAAATGGATGGCGGCAGCTTCAAGTAGGCATCCGGCCCGTGGGCATGTTCATGCCCGTTCCCCGAGTCTGTCGGTTTGATAACCGCAGACTCCTTAACGCCCGATCATCGGCAGGTTCAAGCCCTGCTCTTTGGCACAGTCGATGGCAATGTCATAACCGGCATCGGCATGGCGCATCACACCGGTGGCCGGGTCGTTGTGAAGGACGCGGGCGATGCGTTCGGCGGCTTCGTCCGTACCGTCACAGACGATGACCATTCCGGAGTGCTGCGAAAAGCCCATGCCCACGCCGCCGCCATGGTGCAGCGAAACCCAGGTCGCGCCGCTGGCGGTATTGAGCAGGGNNGCAGCGGCCAGTCGGAGACGGCATCGGAGCCATCGCGCATGGATTCGGTTTCGCGGTTGGGGCTGGCGACCGAACCGGAGTCCAGGTGGTCGCGGCCGATTACCACCGGTGCCGACAGCTCGCCGCTGCGAACCATTTCATTGAAGGCCAGACCCAGCTTGGCGCGCTGACCCAGGCCGACCCAGCAGATGCGCGCGGGCAGCCCCTGAAAACTGATGCGTTCACGGGCCATGTCCAGCCAGTTGTGCAGGTGATCGTCGTCGGGAATCAGTTCCTTGACCCTGGCGTCGGTCTTGTGGATGTCTTCTGGGTGACCCGACAGCGCGGCCCAGCGGAACGGCCCGATGCCGCGGCAGAACAACGGGCGGATGTAGGCCGGGACGAAACCGGGGAAATCGAAGGCATTGGCGACGCCGACTTCTTTGGCCATCTGGCGAATGTTGTTGCCATAGTCGAAGGTAGGAATGCCCGCTTGCTGGAAGGCGAGCATGGCTTCGACGTGTTCGGCCATCGATTGCTTGGCCGCCTTGACCACACTGGCCGGCTCGCTGACCGAGCGGGCACGGTACTCGTCCCAGGTCCAGCCTTTGGGCAGGTAGCCATTGAGCGGGTCGTGGGCGCTGGTCTGGTCGGTGACCATGTCCGGGCGCACACCGCGACGGACCATTTCCGGCAGAATTTCTGCTGCGTTGCCGCACAGGGCGATGGAGATGGCTTTGCCTTCGGCGGTGTATTTGGCAATGCGCGCCAGAGCGTCATCCAGATCAGCGGCCTGTTCGTCGACGTAGCGGGTCTTGATGCGGAAATCGATACGGCTCTGCTGACATTCGATGTTCAGCGAGCAGGCCCCGGCCAATGTCGCGGCCAGCGGCTGCGCGCCACCCATGCCGCCCAAACCTGCGGTCAGCACCCAGCGACCCTTGAGATTGCCGTCATAGTGCTGGCGTCCGGCTTCGACGAAGGTTTCGTAGGTGCCTTGCACGATGCCCTGGCTGCCGATGTAGATCCAGCTGCCTGCGGTCATCTGGCCATACATTGCCAGGCCCTTGGCATCCAGTTCGTTGAAGTGCTCCCAGCTGGCCCAGTGCGGCACCAGGTTGGAATTGGCGATCAGTACGCGTGGGGCGTTGCTGTGGGTCTTGAACACACCAACCGGCTTGCCGGACTGCACCAGCAGGGTCTCATCATCGTTGAGCTGAGTGAGGCTTTCGACGATTTTGTCGTAGCACTCCCAGTTGCGCGCAGCGCGACCGATGCCACCATAAACCACCAACTCGTTGGGGTTCTCGGCGACTTCCGGGTCGAGGTTGTTCATCAACATGCGCAGCGGCGCTTCGGTCAGCCAGCTTTTGGCTGTCAATTGAGTGCCGCGGGCAGCCCGTACGACGCCTTCGCGATGGCGGGTCCAGTTCTGCTTCAGGTCTTGATTATTCTCGGTCACAAAAAAATCCTCGGCGATCAATGCGAACCAGCCCGTTGAAGAGCGAACAGTGCCTGGCGAAGCAGGCCGATTCAGTCCAGTAGAAAGACAGAATGTCTAGCCTGTCTCTACTTGTACATACAAGCATATGCAATCAGAAGACCAACTTTGTCTGGCGGCTGTTCATTGATCGTTCGATGGCCCTGCGGCTCAGTGTTTTCAAGGGGTAGCGGACTTTTCCGAGCAGGCGAACAATGTGTGAGGCGAGGTCAGGCGTGTTACCTGAAGCGTGATTTGCGCGCTTTTGGGGCGGCAGGTAACAGAATGGTGCGGTAAATGTGCGCAGGGTCGCAGGGTCAACATCGGTCATTTATAGATACCTGAAAAATCCCCGTTGGGAGGGTCTGAATTGTGTTGCCTGAGGATGGGAACGATCCCGCTCAAGCATGCGTCATACCCAGGCCTGAGCGAGCATTCACTGGCCCCCGATTAGTCTTTACGGGCACTTTCATGTTTAAATTGAACGCTCGCTCAAGTTAAATCGGTGGTTCGCTGCCCGCTCACAACAGGAGGCTTACCCTTGCCGTATCCGCTTTTTGCAGTTGGTTTTATCAGTCCGGAGGCACGCAACCGATGAGCTCTCCGAGTACTTCTTCAAGCGGCAACGTCCGCATGAACGCTCCAGTGTTCTACTTCGCTGCGAGCTTTATTCTGATTTTTGGCATCGTTGTCATTGCCTTCCCGCAAGCCAGCGGAGAATGGCTGCTGGCGGCGCAAAACTGGGCGGCCAATACGGTCGGCTGGTACTACATGATGGTCATGACGCTGTATCTGGTCTTCGTGGTGGTCACCGCCTTGTCGGGCTTCGGCAAGATCAAGCTCGGCGCCGACCACGACGAACCCGAGTTCAGTTACCTGTCATGGGCCGGGATGCTGTTTGCCGCCGGCATCAGCATCACGCTGTTCTTTTTCTGCGTTTCAGAGCCACTGACGCACCTGCTGCAACCGCCGCAGGGCGAAGGCGGTACGGCTGAGGCCGCGCGTCAGGGCATGCAGTTGCTGTTTCTGCACTGGGGCCTGCATGGCTGGGGCGTGTTTGCCTTTGTCGGCATGGCGCTGGCCTACTTCGCTTATCGCCACAACCTGCCGCTGGCCCTGCGTTCGGCGTTGTACCCGCTGATCGGCAAGCGCATCAATGGCCCTATCGGTTACGCGGTCGATGGCTTCGGCATCATTGCGACCATCTTCGGCTTGGGCGCAGACATGGGCTTCGGGGTATTGCACCTCAATTCCGGTCTGGATTACCTGTTTGGCGTGGCGCATACCCACTGGATTCAGGTCGGTCTGATTACCCTGATGATGGGCGCGGCGATTCTGGTCGCGATAGCCGGTGTCGACAAGGGCGTGCGCGTCATGTCCGACATCAACATGCTGCTGGCCTGTGCGCTGCTGCTGTTCGTGCTGTTTGCCGGCCCGACTCAGCACTTGCTCAACACGCTGGTGCAGAACATCGGTGACTACCTGGGTGCACTGCCGAGCAAGAGTTTCGACGTGTATGCCTACAACGAGCCGAGTGACTGGCTGGGCGGCTGGACCGTGTTCTATTGGGCCTGGTGGATTGCCTGGGCGCCGTTCGTGGGCCTGTTCATTGCGCGCATCTCGCGTGGCCGGACCATCCGTGAGTTCGTCTTCGGTGTGTTGCTGATCCCGCTGGGTTTCACCCTGGCCTGGAGGATGTCGATCTTCGGCAACAGCGCCATCGATCAGGTGCTCAACCACGGCATGACTGCGCTGGGCCAGTCGGCCATCGATGATCCGTCGATGACCCTGTACCTGCTGCTGGAAACCTATCCGTGGAGCAAGACTGTCATTGCGGTCACGGTATTTATCAGCTTTGTGTTCTTTGTCACCTCTGCCGATTCGGGCACGGTGGTGCTGTCGACGCTTTCCGCCAAAGGCGGCAACCCTGACGAAGACGGTCCGAAATGGCTGCGGGTGTTCTGGGGTGTGGCGACTGCACTGATCACCAGCGGCCTGCTGTTCTCGGGCAGTATCGATGCGCTTAAATCAGCGGTGGTGCTGACGTCGTTGCCGTTCTCGCTGATCCTGCTACTGATGATGTGGGGCCTGCACAAAGCGTTCGTCATGGAATCCCAGCGCCAGATTGCGCAACTGTATTCGCTGGCACCAGTGTCCGGCTCACGACGTGGCGGCTGGCGTCAGCGTCTGAGCCAGGCCGTGCATTACCCGTCGCGAGACGAGGTGTATCGCTTCCTTGACCAGACCGTGCGTCCAGCGATTGAAGAAGTGACAGCGGTGTTTGTCGAGAAGGGCTTGAGCGTGGTCAACGTACCTGACCCTTCCAACGACTCGGTGACCCTGGAAATCGGTCATGGCGAAGAGCGTCCGTTCATCTATCAGGTGCAGATGAAGGGCTTTTTCACCCCTTCGTTCGCCCGTGGCGGCATGGGTTCCAAACAGCTGAACAACCGCCGCTACTACCGCGCTGAGGTTCACTTGAGCGAAGGCAGTCAGGACTACGACCTGGTGGGCTACACCAAGGAACAGGTCATCAACGACGTGCTCGACCAGTACGAGCGGCATATGCAGTTCTTGCATCTGGTGCGGTGATAGGGGATTAAGAGCACCTATCGTTCCTCACGCTCTGCGCCGCGCCCCATGTTCAGGCGAGGGCGCAGAGCGTCCAGAACGGCNNGGAGCGTCGCACGATGGCTGAAGTCATCGTTCTACGCCCACCAGCGTAGGCTCGAGATTGCGTCGGGCTCATGTACTCTCCCGCTCCACCAATCTGCACTCCAGCAAATTCAGCCGCTGTATGTCTCCCTCCACCGGCAACACGCCAAGGCTTTCAAGCACACGCGTTGCGGCCAGTACGCCGATCTCCAGTGCTGGCGGTTTGATGGTGGTCAGGCTAGGGAGCATCATTTCTGCGAAGGCGTAATCGCCAAAGCCCATCACGGCACAATCCTTTGGTATATGCAGGCCTGCGCGCTGGCTGGCGAGCAGGGCACCGGCTGCCAGGTTGTCGTTGGCGAAGAAGATGGCGTCGGGGCGCGGTGTTTGGCTCATTAGTGTTTCCATGGCCTGCTTGCCTGCTTCGAACGGCGCCCGTCCGGCGTCCGGGACAAAGACCCACGGTTTGATGCCGAGCCCTTCAAGTGTGGCGATATAGCCGTCACGCCGCTCCAGTGCGCTGAAGTCGCCTGCAATGCTGTTCTGCACGAACGCTATGCGGCGGTAGCCCTTGTCGTACAAATAGCGGGCTGCCGTGACGCCGACGTCATAGTGAGAAAAGCCAATCTGGATCGGGCTGCGTTCGGGCTGGTGGTCCCAGGTTTCGATCACCGGGACATCGGTCTGCTCGATCATTTTCTCGGTAGCCGGGCTGTGGAAACGACTGGTCAGCACCAGTGCTGCCGGTGACCAGCCCAGAAACGCCCGCACTGCGCTTTCTTCCTGTTCGGCGGAAAAGTAGCTGGAGGCCAGCAGCAACTGGAAACCATGCTGGCTCAGCGTGTCACTGAAGCCCTGAATGGTGTTGGCGAAGATCGGCCCGGAGATATTGGGAATCACCATCGCTACCACCCGGCTGCGCGCCGACGCCAGGCCGCCTGCCACCAGATTGGGCACATAGCCCAGCGCATTGACCACGGCTGCAATCCGCTCACGCAGTTCGGGCGAGACTTGCTCCGGCTGATTGAAATAGCGCGACACGGTAATGGCCGAGACACCGGCCTCACGCGCCACNNTGATCGTCACCCGGCCTGCGCCTCGGCGTTTGCGTGTCGCGGGTTTCTCGTCGGCCATGCTCGATCACTTCGTATAAAAGTAAAAAGAATATAAACTAATTTTTCAGTATTGGACGATCTATTCGCCGTTTCCTGATACTGGCGATGTTAGCGCTAACAAAGATGGTTTGTCTGCTACTCGCCACCGCGAATGCCCGGACCCCGGTTTAGCCAGCAATCAACAGGCGCCAGTGCGTATCGCATTGTCGGATCAGGGCATATTTCAGGTAGGCACGCAGATGCACACAATACGTGGGGATGGCGTCAAATACACACTTCTGGCGCAAGCCATCGATCAGGCTCATGTGGCGCGGGGGCGCCGTTATGGCTGGCTTTTGATGGGGCTTGCGGCGTTGCCGTGGGTTCCGGCAATGGCAGATAACGCAGCAACGCAGAGCACTGAAACGGTAGCGCTGGAGTCCGTCACCGTAACGGCCACGCGCCGTGAAGAGTCGTTGCAAAAAGTACCGGTCGCAGTTTCGGTGATTCAGGGCGAGCAACTGGAGCGGGACAATCGCAACGGCGTGGCCAGCATCGTGCAGCAAGTGCCTTCGCTGAATTTCCGTACCGGTGCGTCCAACAAGGACACCTCGCTGTTCATTCGCGGTGTCGGCACCATTTCCACCTCGCCGGGTGTCGAGCCGACGGTGGCGACAGTGATCGATGGCGTGGTGTATGCACGTCCGGGCCAGGCCACGCTGGACCTGCTCGACCTTGAGCGCATTGAAGTGCTGCGCGGCACGCAGGGCACGTTGTTCGGTAAGAACGCCTCGGCTGGCGTGCTCAACGTCACCACCAAGGCGCCGACCGAAGAGACCCACGGTTACATCGATCAGTCGTATTACAGCGGTAACGAAAGCCGCACCCGTTTCGGCATCGGCGGCAGTCTGATTCCGCAGACCCTCAAGGGCTCGATTACCACACTGTTCGGCAGCTATGACGGCAACGTCGATAACAAGCTCAACGGTCAGGAGGTCAACGGTTACAACCGTAAGGGCGCGCGCGGCAAGCTGGAATTCACACCCAACGACGACATCACCTTCACCCTTGCCGCGGACTACATGCAGTCCCATGACGACGCGCCCAATGGCGTAGTGAGCAAGGCGCTGACCCCAGCGTTCGCCAGTGCGCTGTCACCGGTGCGCGCCGACAGTGACAACCGTGATGTGCTCAGTGATTACCGCAGCCATGTCGAGGACGTCAACAAGGGCCTGTCCGGCCAGCTTGACTGGCAACTGGGCGATTACACCCTGACCTCCATTACCGCCTGGCGGGGCTGGGATAACACCCAGTATCAGGATGGCGACCGTCTCGGCACCGTCACCGCTGCATTCCCCGGCACCGAAGACAAAGGCGATCTGGAATTCAATCAGTACTCTCAGGAGCTACGTCTGGCATCGCCAAAGGGCCAGTTTGTCGAGTATGTCGGCGGTCTGTTCTATATGCATGGCAAGAGCGACGAGACCTACCAGCGCACGCTCATCACGCCAACCCGTCAGGACCGTGGTATCGCCGATTACAGCACCACCACCGACAGCTACTCGGTATTCGGCGAAACCACGTTCAACTTCACCCCGAACTTCCGTGCGATTGCCGGGGCACGCTGGACCCACGATGATCTGGAATACGACCATCGCCGCGTTTCGACATCGGCGACCACGGTCAGCGGCATTCAGCCTGCGACCAGCAGTTCCGGTTCGGTGGACGAGGATGGCAAGTCCGGTCGGCTGGGTCTGCAGTACGACCTGAACGACAGCGTGATGACCTACATCACCTACTCGCGCGGCTATAAAGGCCCGGCTTACAACGTGTTCTTCAACATGCAGCCGCGTGACACCGACGCTTTGAAACCGGAGACCTCGAACACCTGGGAAGTCGGGGTCAAGGCCACCACCTGGAACAATCGCCTGACCACCAACCTGGCGGTGTTCCATAGCGATTACGATAACTATCAGGCGAACTTCTTCGACAGCGTTGCCGGGCAGGTCGTTACGCGGCTGATCAACGCAGGCAGTGTCAGTACTGAAGGCGTCGAACTGGATTACGCCTTGCAGGCCACCCGTAACCTGAAATTCTCCGGCGCGCTGTCTTACACCAAGGCGCGCATCGACAGCTTTGCCTGCCCGACCGGTGCAGCGGCGTCGTGCAGCGTCGATGGCAAAACCCTGCCGTATAGCCCTGACTGGAAAAGCTACGTTCGTGCCGACTACACCATCCCGCTGGACAACGGTCTGGATATCGAGTTGGGCACCGATTACAGCTGGCAGAGCGAAGTGCAGTACGACATCAGCCAGAACCCGGACACCAAGCAGGGCGCTTACGGCATCTGGAATGCCAGCGTGGCATTGGCCGATTACAACAGTGGCTGGCGCGTGGCGCTGCTCGGCAAGAATCTGGCAGACAAGTCCTATTCGCCGATGCTGGCCACCGGTGGTAGCTATGTTTACCGGTCTGTACCGCGTGATGACGAGCGTTATTTCGGCGTACAGCTACGCAAGGATTTTTGAGTCTTGGCACGCGGCAACACAGTAAGGAGTGAAGAATGAGCACGACTGCTCGACAGATGAAACTCGGCGCTTTTCTGATGGCCACCGGGCACCACGTTGCGGCTTGGCGTCACCCTGATGTGCCTGCCGATGCAGGGCTGGATTTCAAGCACTATCGGCACGTGGCCAAGGTCGCGGAAGCGGCAAAATTCGATACGTTGTTCGTGGCCGACAGCGTGGCTGCCGCCACCGGCGATATCGCCAGCCGCATGGCCCGCTCTGATCATTTCGAGCCGCTGACTCTGCTCTCGGCGTTGAGCGCGGTGACCGATCACATCGGTCTGATCGCGACGGCGACCACCACCTACAACGAGCCGTATCACGTTGCTCGCAAGTTCGCCTCGCTGGATCACTTGTCCGGGGGGCGAGCGGGCTGGAATCTGGTGACCTCCGATGCCGCCGCCGAAGCGCAGAACTTCGGGCGCGCCGAGCATGTGGGGCATGCCGAGCGCTATAGCCGCGCACGGGAGTTTCATCAGGTGGTGACCGGCCTGTGGGACAGCTGGGCAGATGACGCGTTTACCCGCGACAAGAGCAGCGGCGAATATTACGACCCGGCCAAATTACATGTGCTCAATCATCAGGGTGAGCACTTCAGTGTCAAAGGCCCGCTGAACGTGGCGCGTTCGCCGCAAGGGCAGCCCGTGGTCGTGCAGGCGGGTTCCTCTGAAGTCGGCCGCGATCTGGCGGCGCAGACCGCGGAAGTGGTGTTCACCGCACAGACCTCGCTGGCCAGTGCCCAGGCGTTTTATGCGGACATCAAGGGCCGCCTTGGCGCATACGGACGTGACGCAGATTCGCTGAAAGTCATGCCCGGCTTGTTCATTGTCGTGGCCGAAACCGAGGCGTTGGCGAAAGCGAAATTCGAGTCGTTTCAGGAGCTGGTCGAGCCTCAGGTGGGTGTCGCCCTGTTAGGCCGTATGCTGGGCAATTTCGACCTGTCGGGCTACCCGCTGGACGGCCCGTTGCCAGAGCTGCCGCTAACTGACAGCGGCCAGCGTAGCCGGCAGAAACTGCTCACCGAACTGGCCGATCAGGAAAACCTGACCCTGGCGCAGCTGGGACGGCGGATTGCCGGTGGGCGAGGGCATCACAGCCTGATCGGTACGCCTGAGCAGATCGCCGATGAGCTGCAAACCTGGTTCGAACACGGCGCGGCAGACGGCTTCAACGTGCTGGTGCCGCATTTGCCGGGAGGTCTGGAAGACGTCGCGCAATTGCTGGTGCCGGAGCTGCAGCGTCGTGGGCTGTTTCGTACTGAATATGAAGGCACAACGTTGCGCGAAAATCTGGGGCTGCAGCGGCCTGCTTATAGATTTTGATCGTTGCCGCATGCAAATCCTGATGAGCGCAGAAAGCGGGCTTCTGCCCGCAGGGCGTGGTAGCGACCGGGGCGGTGGTCCGCATTGTTCGCGAAGACGGTATTTCAGACGATGAATTTTCAGTGCTTGTACCGGCCCTTTCGCGAACAAGTTCGCTCCCACGGCCTTCGGCCAGAATCAAAGGCAGATTTTTATACAGAATTAAGGGATCCCCCATGAAACCATTCACGTTTATCGCCGCCATTCTGGCTTTCAGTGGCCTGTTCGGGACAGCTGCTGCCGACGAACCTGACACGCTGCGCATTGGCTATCAGAAGGGCTCGATCACGCTGGTGCTGGCCAAGGAACATGGCCTTCTGGAGAAGCGCTTTACTGCTACAAAAGTCAAATGGATCGAATTCCCGGCCGGGCCGCAGATGCTTGAAGCACTGAATATCGGCAGTCTGGACATTGCCTCTACCGGTGACATTCCGCCGATCTTTGCTCAGGTTGCCGGGGCAGACCTGGTCTACATCGGCGCAGAACCGGCCAAGCCACAGGCGGAAACCATACTGGTGCGCAACGAAAGCCCGCTGCACAGCGTGGCAGAGCTGAAAGGCCGCAAGGTCGCGCTTCAGAAAGGCTCCAGCTCGCATAACGTGGTGTTGCGCTTGCTGAACAAGGCAGGGTTGACGTTCAAGGATATCCAGCCGATTTACCTGCCCCCCGCCGATGCCCGCGCCGCCTTTGAAAACGGTAGCGTCGATGCCTGGGCAATCTGGGACCCGTACTACTCTATCGCCCTGAACGAAGGCCATAGCCGCCTCTTGGCCAATGGCGAAGGACTTGGACTGTCCGGGCCGTTCTATACCGCACGCCGGGCTTTTGCCGAGAAAAATGCGGCGTTTGTGCAGCAGGTTCTCGACGAACTGACGGTGGCCGATGGGCTGACTCGCTCGCAACGCAACGAAAGCATTCAGATCCTGGCGCGCAGCATGGGCTTGTCCGAAGCGGTCATCACTCAGTATCTTGATCACCGACCTGAATCACCCAGCCTGCCGATCACAGCCGAGATCGTGCGTGCGCAGCAAGCGACCGCCGATCTGTTTTACGACAACCACCTGATACCCAAGCGGGTAGATATCCAGCAGGTGGTCTGGCAAAAGCCATGATTCTCGCGCGGCGAGCAGACGCTTCTGGCTCGCCAACGCACCGCAAGACGCCTCGAATATCCCCCAGACAAGAGAGGATTCAATGACTTACATCGCTGCCGAAAATCGTTACAACGACATGCCTTATCGCCGTACCGGCCGCAGCGGGCTGGTGCTTCCGGCGCTGTCGCTCGGCCTGTGGCACAACTTCGGTGACAGCACGCCGATCGACACTCAGCGCGCAATGTTGCGCACGGCGTTCGATCTGGGCATCAACCATTTCGACCTGGCCAACAACTATGGCCCGCCCTACGGCAGCGCCGAGATCAACTTCGGTCGCCTGCTGCGCGAAGACTTCAAGCACTACCGCGATGAACTGATCATCTCCAGCAAGGCTGGCTGGGACATGTGGCCAGGGCCGTACGGGCAGGGCGGTGGTTCGCGTAAATACGTGCTCGCCAGCCTCGATCAGAGCCTGCAGCGCATGGGCCTGGATTACGTCGATATTTTCTATTCCCACCGTTTCGACCCGGACACTCCGCTGGAAGAAACCGCCAGCGCGCTGGCTACGGCAGTGCAGCAGGGCAAGGCGTTGTACATCGGTATCTCGTCGTATTCCGGGGCCAAGACCCGCGAAATAGCGGCGTTGCTCAAAGAGTGGAAAGTGCCGTTGCTGATTCACCAGCCGGCTTACAACCTGCTCAACCGCTGGGTCGAGAAAGACCTGCTCGACGCTACCGAAGAGCTGGGCGCTGGCGTGATCGCATTTACTGCGCTGGCCCAAGGGCTGCTGTCGGACAAGTACCTGAACGGCGTGCCCAAGGATGCGCGGGTCAATCGTCCGGGCGGCGGCTCGTTGCAGGCTTCGCACCTGTCCGAGCAGAACATCGCCCACGTGCGTGCGCTTAACGAAATCGCCCAGCGTCGTGGTCAGAGCCTGGCACAAATGGCCCTGGCCTGGACGCTGCGTGACCCGCGCGTGACGTCAGCGCTGATTGGTGCGAGCCGTCCCGAGCAGATCATCGAAAACGTCGGCGCGCTGAAGAACCTGGCGTTCAGCCCGGAAGAACTGGCCGAGATCGACAGCTTTGCGGTAGAAGGCGGAATTAACCTGTGGGAAAAACCGTCACTGGCTGAGTAAGCACAGCCGTTTCCGGGTAATAAGTCAGGCCCTGCGTGGGCCGCCATCGCACGTTGAAAAATGCGCTTGGCGGCTCACTCGCCTGCACCGGCAGCAATGCCGGGTTGTTCAGTGGCTTCCACTGGATAACGAAGAAGGAGGTCCTCATGATTTTTTCCTTCTGCCCTCGGCAATGATCAATGGGTCGGCTGAGTACTGCGATGGAATCTCGTCCAGTGTCCAGAGATGAAGCGCTGCGGCCGGGGCGAAATCCGGGTCTGGCGGCGCCTTGGTGTGATACTCGGGATAGTGCGTCTGAAAGTCGATGGCGGCCTGCACGAGCATTGGTTCACTGAAGCGCCTGCCCCAGAACGCCGCCGTAATGGGTAATTGCTTTGGCACGCCTGTCGCGCCATGACCGATGGGCAGTGTCAGCATGGGCCAGGCCAGCGCGTTGGGCATATCGAAGTACATACGCTGTACCGGGAGTGTCTTCGCCAGTGCGCCTGCCCGCTCGCCGATGTGAGCTCCGAGCGGTAGCACCATCATGAAGTCAATCTGATAGTCATTCAGTACCTTTTCAAAACCTCCCTGTTGTTGACGACGTCTGTTCTCCGCTTCAAGTCTGATCCCCACTGGAATGAGTGAGGCAGCCTGATCGAAGGACTCCGGATGTCTTTGTAGCAAATAGTCTCTGTGGTCTTGATTCTCCAGCAAGTCTGCAAAATCGCGCACGGCCGACCAGTGCCGGGTTTCCAGTTGGTTGGCGTAACTGGTAACGGCTTGAGCGTTGACGCTCATCAGAATGCTGCCATCACTGTTCAGCAGGTCATGAATGGGTTCTGGCGAGGAGTAAGGAATGTTTTCAAGGATTTCAGCATCCAGCCAAGGAAAGTCGATGACCTTGGCACCCAGCGCTACAAGCTGATCTTTGAACCTGATGAAGGCAGCGCCGTAGTCCTGATCGTAAGACTGCGCAGGTGGTTGGCCTGGCGAAGACATCCAGTCCGTCTGCGGAATGCCTATGGTCAGCCCTTCCAGAGGAACAGAGCCGGGGGTAGGGGTAATGCAAAGCTGCTCGCCTATCGATGGGGCCGACAAGCTTTGCGGGTCGTTTTCTCCATCAGGGCCGGCAATGATGGACAGTATCAGCGACGCATCGCGAATCGAACGGGCCATGGGGCCGACCACATCCCAACCGCTTCGCAGTGGCATCACGCCAGCGCCAGACACCAGCCCCAGCGATGGTTTTATTGCGCTGGCACCATTGGCTGCGGCAGGAATGATAATCGAGCCGGCCGTCTCTTCGCCCAGCGCTGCGGCGCACAGACGCGCCACCGGAGCGACCCCCGAGCCCTGACTGGACCCGCCTGGCGTACGTGTAGGGTCCCACGCATTCCCAGCAAACTGGCCGACCGTATGGGTCGAGAGTTCGGAGCAGATGGTATGACCGATAATGATTGCGCCCTGAGCCCTTAGCCGGGCTACGCATGTTGCATCACGTAATGCCAGGTTGCCGGAAAAAGCCTGAGTGCCGTTTTTGCTTTCAAGGCCCTGGAGGGCGAAGGAGTCTTTTATGCCGAAGGGGATTCCGCACAGCGGAGGTGCCGGACCGCGTTCATCGTCTGGAGTGGTCAGCCATTGATCGGCGAGTATTGCCTGCTTCAACAGTGTCGAGAAATCTTCCAGCCGCACAAAAGCGTTGTATTTGCCGTTATTGCCGTAGGTTTCTTCCGGGCCATTGAACTGAAGGATGCGGTTCCAGTACGCCATGAACAGTTGTTCAGAGGTCAGCTTTTCAGGATTGCCCTCGCGCAGCAGTGCGGCGAGTTCGACGATGTCGTAGTCAACAATCCGCTCGCGTTTTTCAATGCTGGCACCATGCGGCAGTGCTGCAAGCAAACGTAAATTATTGGCGTGCTGTCGGGCGTCAGGTTCGCCGAGTAATTTATTTTCCATATTGATCAGCTCCTTATGACTCCTTGAGTGGAGTCAAAAGAAGCTAATCATTAACGGGCGTGACGGGTAACTGTCAGAAATGACAGTGCCTGAGACGGCTCAGCCCTCATCAGCCTCGTCGTCATCCCCACCGTCGACCTTCATGCCCAGTTCCTTGATCTTGCGGGTCAAGGTGTTACGGCCCCAGCCCAGCAGCACGGCGGCGTCGCGGCGGCGGCCGGCGGTGTGCTTGAGGGCGGTTTCGATCATGATCCGCTCGAAAGTCGGCACAGCGCTGTCCAGCAGGCTGGACTGACCGCGAGACAACGCCTGGTCGGCCCACTGACGCAGCGCCTGTTCCCAGTTGGTGACCGGGGCGGCGTCCTGCGGCAGACTCAGCAGTTCTGGTGGCAGATCGCTGATGTGCACTTCACGACCCGAGGCCATGACGGTGATCCAGCGGCAGGTGTTTTCCAGCTGTCGCACGTTGCCAGGCCACGGCAGATGCTTGAGGTATTCCTCGGTCTCGGCCTTGAGCAGCTTGGGTTCGACTGCCAGTTCCTGAGCCGCGCGGCTGAGGAAGTGCTTGGCCAGAGTCGGGATGTCTTCGCGGCGGTCCGACATGCGCGGAATGTGGATACGGATCACGTTCAGGCGATGGAACAAGTCCTCACGGAACTTTCCGGCCTGTACCAGGGTTTCCAGGTTCTGGTGGGTGGCGGCAATGATGCGCACGTCGACCTTGACCGGCGTGTGCCCGCCCACCCGGTAGAACTCGCCATCGGCCAGCACGCGCAGCAGACGGGTCTGGGTGTCGGCTGGCATATCGCCGATTTCATCGAGAAACAGCGTGCCGCCATCGGCCTGTTCAAAACGACCGCGACGCAGGTTGGCCGCGCTGGTGAATGCGCCTTTTTCGTGGCCGAACAGCTCCGATTCCATCAAGTCCTTGGGAATCGCCGCCATGTTCAGCGCAATGAACGGCGAGGTCGAACGCGGGCTGTGGCGGTGCAGTGCATGAGCGACCAACTCTTTACCGGTCCCCGATTCACCGTTAATCAGAACAGTGATGTTGGAGTGGCTCAGGCGCCCGATAGCGCGAAACACTTCCTGCATCGCGGGCGCTTCGCCAATGATTTCAGGGGTGCGGGTCAGGGTCGGTGCGACGTCCAGGCCTTGCTGTTCCTGGGCGTGCTGATTGGCACGCTTGACCAGCGAGACGGCCTCGTCGACGTCGAATGGCTTGGGCAGGTACTCGAAAGCGCCACCCTGATAAGACGCCACGGCGCTGTCCAGATCTGAATGGGCGGTCATGATGATCACCGGCAGACGTGGATGCTGCTCGCGAATCCGCGCCAGCAGGTCCAGACCACTGGCACCGGGCATGCGGATGTCGGAAATGATCACGTCCGGCTGCTGACGGGCCAGACGGCTCATCACCCCGTCGGCGCTGTCGAAGCTCTGCGTGGTCATGCCTTCCTGTTGCAAGGCCTTTTCCAGTACCCAGCGGATAGAACGATCGTCGTCTACGATCCAGACAGTTTCACTACGGCTCATGTCGAAGCTGCTCCTTGTTCCAGCGGCAGGAAGATCGAGAACGTGGTGTGGCCGGGATGGCTGTCACACTCGATCAGGCCCTGGTGCTGGCTGATGATGTTCTGGGTAATGGCAAGACCTAGCCCTGTGCCATCCGGGCGGCCACTGACCATCGGGTAAAAAATGGTTTCCTGAAGTTCGGCCGGAATACCGGGGCCGTTGTCGATGATTTCGATCTTGCTGACCAGCCGATGGCGAACGTGGCCGATAGTGAACTGGCGCATGGCGCGGGTGCGCAGGGTGATTCGTCCCAGGCGCAATTCGTTCTGGCCGCTGATGGCCTGCATGGCGTTGCGCACGATATTGAGCACGGCCTGGATCATTTGCTCGCGGTCGATCAAGACGTCGGGAATGCTTGGGTCATAGTCGCGCACCAGCGTGATGCAGCCCTGACTTTCGGCCTCGACCAGGCTGCACACTCGTTCAAGCACTTCGTGCACGTTGGTCATCGCCAGCGACGGCAGCTTGTTGGAGCCCAGCATACGGTCGACCAGATTACGCAAACGGTCGGCCTCTTCGATGATCACGTTGGTGTAATCCTTGAGGCTTTCTTCAGGCAGCTCGCGGGCCAGCAGCTGTGCGGCGCCGCGAATGCCGCCCAGCGGATTCTTTATTTCGTGAGCCAGGCCACGCACCAGCATCTTGGTGGTTTCCTGCTTGGACAACTGGGCCTCTTCCTTGGTAATGCGCAGCAATCGATCTCGTGGGTGCACTTCTAGCAGCAGCAGGGTATCGCCCTTGCTGAGAATCGGCGTCACGGCATAGTCGACAGTCAGTGTCTGACCGGTCAGTGCGGTGAGCATCGCTTCGCGCTTGGTGAAAGGATGAGCCTGTTCCACTGCCTGACTCAGCGAACTCAGTGCCTCAGCCGACTCGGTGAACAGCTCGCTGATGAATTGCCCATGGCTGCGCTGCCCGCTGATGGCGAGCAGCATTTCCGCTGCCGGGTTCATGTACTCAAGTCGCAGGTCGGCGTTGAGCAGAATGGTGGCAGTGGTCAGGTTATCCAGTAACAGTCTGTGCAGCGCGTCGCTGATAGTCATGAATCGTGTTGACCTCTTTTGGCACATTGCAGTTGCGCAATGCTGGTGCTGGTTGGTCTGCGCCAGCAGGAGCAAGGCCACCAATACGGTGCTGTCTCAGTGAAGTTGCAAAAACCAAACCAAGGCTCCGAAAAGAAGCGCTTTATCTGCAAAATCGGGCCGTTTTTCGAGCGAGTGCCCGCATACGGCGCTACTTTCAGTGCGTTCCTGAACCAAATTGGACTGTATTGTTGCGCAGGTGTGCAGGTGGCGCACCAAAAAGGTGCTTCTGCGTTGTCGAGGATCAGAAGAAAGGCAGGATGCTGCTTTTAGGCTCGGGCTTGTCCTTGAGCGGACATTCCGGGCGCACTCCGTAGTCACCCTCCTTGCAGGGATGAGTCGCGCGCTTTTGCGCGAGTGAAATGCGCTGCACGTGAAACGGCTGGTTCGGCGTTTTTTCCAGGACACGGCCAAGTTCGTCGAAAATCTCTACCGATAATTGATGCGTGCCCCGATCCACATTGCTCAGCGGGAAGACAGGGCTGCGTCCAGCCTCGCCGACGGCAACGCCATCCAGCAATAGCCGGTAGCTGTGACCCGGCTGTAAAACCGGTTCGCTGGTGACGGTAACGATCAGATCGCCACTGGGATTGACCAGCGTGGCGTCCGGCTCGGGCACCAGAATTCTCAGCAGTTGATAATGAAACATCGGCTGCACTGCAGGTTTGGCGGGGTGCGCTTTCAGGGTTCGGGTCGGCGGGGTGCCGGTCATGTTGTTGCTGGGTGGAATATCAACGCGTGTGGCGTTCTTGCGCGGCTGGTCGGTAAACACCCGATTGCCTTGCGCGTCGATGTAGGTATAGACGTCGGCAGCGGCTGGCAGCGCTATCAGCAGCAGCAAGCAGATCAGCGCGCTGTGCATTCTGTGTCTGTTCATGGTTTGCCGAGGTGCACGCGTTGAATGGTCAGCGTAATGGTCTCGCTCTGCTGAATGATCCGCTCGCCGTCTTTCACCACTACCGCGAAGCTGTGCTCGCCACGATCGATGTTGACCACCTGAAAGCGCGGCAGGTTGGAGGGCTGCCCATACAGATTGCCGTCCAGCAGCAATTGCAGGCGATGGTTCTGTTGCAGGCGTGGCTGAATCTTCACGCCTATGATGAACGTGCCGTTGTTGGCACGTAATGCTTCATCGGCTGGCAGGTCTGTCAGTTCCAGCACGTCATAGGCCGTCTGTGGCTGTGATTGTGGCTGAGGTTGTGCCGGGGCCGGTTGCGGCGCACTGTTGACGACCGGTCTGGAAGGCGTCTGCGTTTCTATGCTGTTGAGTGGCGGCAACTCGACCACTTCGGTCTTGGCCCCGTTGGGCGGCTGGTTGCTGAACGCGGTGTTACCGTTCGCATCGGTGTACTTATAGATCTGCGCCAGCGCGGGCAGGCTGATCAACAGCAGCAGGCAAATCAGACTTTGACGCATGGGACTCTCGACAGCAATGGCAAAATTGGCCGTCAGCATAGAACACATCGCCCTATGCTGCGCTATCCGCCTGATGTGTCAGAGTTTCGCAGGACAAAGGTCGGCAGTGGCCAGTACCAGCGCCTGATCGTGAATCGGGTCGGTCTGATAACGCTTCAGCGCCGCATCCAGTTGCATCTGGCAGGTTTCCGCCTTGCGCAGTGGCTGGAAGTCCGCGTAGGCCTGGAGCAGTTGGGTTTGCAGGCGATCCAGCTTCGGACGGATGTCATCGACCAGGCTGAGTCTGACCGTGTCGGGCGCTTTGCCTGCCGCGTGCCACTGGGCGAGCAGGGCGTTCTGCACCTGTTTATTGGCTTCGATCTGGGCGCGGAACAGACGTTGAACATCATCGGGGTTCAGCTTGAACTCGGCAGCGCGGGCCTGCGCTGCGCTGATGACTTGCAGCTCGCGCGGCGGGTCCTCGACCGCTTTGCCGCTGTCCCATTTGCTCAGGGCAACCTGATCCGCAATGGTCAGGCGCTCGCTGATGGCTTGCAACAGCGGCTCGATAGCAGAGGGCTTCTGCTCGGCGGCGAAGGCGAAGCAGGAAGACATGCACGTCAGGGTCAGCAGGGAAGAGGCCAGAAGCAGGCGCATGGCGGTCCATCTCGAGTTGTTGATGAGACGCAGATTTAACGCCAAGTTGCCGGATCAGGGCCAGTCTTGCGGGGTGAATAAAACTTCACGCCACAAAATCCAGGCAAAAAAAGACCTCCCGAAGGAGGTCTCTTGTTACGCCATCAACGCTGGCGCGGCTGGATCAGCAGCTGTAGTACAGCTCGTATTCCAGTGGGTGTACGAAGGTACGAACGCGGATTTCTTCTTCGCTTTTCAGTGCGATGTAAGCGTCGATGAAGTCGTCGCTGAATACGCCGCCTTTGGTCAGGAACGCACGGCCCTTGTCCAGTTCTTCCAGCGCTTCTTTCAGGCTGCCGCAAACTTGTGGGATCTCTTTGGCCTCTTCAGGCGGCAGGTCATACAGGTTCTTGTCAGCTGCGTCGCCAGGGTGGATCTTGTTCTGGATGCCGTCCAGGCCAGCCATCAACAGAGCCGCGAAGGCCAGGTACGGGTTGGCCGAAGGATCCGGGAAGCGTGCTTCGATACGGCGGCCGCGTGGGCTGTTGACGTAAGGAATACGGATCGAAGCGGAACGGTTACGCGCCGAGTAGGCCAGCATGACCGGTGCTTCGAAGCCTGGAACCAGACGCTTGTACGAGTTGGTGGACGGGTTGGTGAAGCCGTTCAGCGCCTTGCCGTGCTTGATGATGCCGCCGATGAAGTACAGAGCAAGGTCGGACAGACCGGCATAGCCTTCACCTGCGAAGGTGTTCTTGCCATCTTTGGCGATGGACATGTGCACGTGCATGCCTGAACCGTTATCACCGTACAGAGGCTTTGGCATGAAGGTCGCGGTGCGACCGTAAGCGTCAGCAACGTTGTGAACAACGTATTTCAGGGTCTGAACTTCGTCAGCCTTTTTAACCAGCGTGTTGAATTTCACGCCGATTTCGTTCTGGCCAGCGGTCGCCACTTCGTGGTGGTGAACTTCAACGGTCTGGCCCATCTCTTCCAGAGCGTTGCACATGGCGGTACGGATTTCGTGGTCATGGTCAAACGGTGGAACCGGGAAGTAACCGCCTTTGACGCCTGGGCGGTGGCCTTTGTTGCCGCCTTCCACGTCCTGATCGGACATCCACGAACCTTGTTCAGAGAAGATCTTGAACATGGAACCCGAGATGTCGGACTTGAATTTCACTTCGTCGAAGATGAAGAATTCTGGCTCAGGGCCTGCGAATACGGTGTCACCGATACCGGTGGACTTCAGGTATTCCTCGGCGCGACGAGCGATGGCGCGTGGGTCACGATCGTAACCTTGCATGGTCGACGGTTCGATGATGTCGCACACCAGGATCAGGGTCGGTTCTTCGGTGAACGGGTCCAGAACAGCGGTTTCGTCGTCCGGCAGCAAAATCATGTCGGAAGCTTCGATGCCTTTCCAGCCAGAGATGGAGGAGCCGTCGAACATCTTGCCGACTTCGAAGAAGTCATCTTCCAGCGCATCGCGAGCTGGCATGGTCACGTGGTGCTGCGTACCTTTAGTGTCCGTGAAGCGCAGATCAATCCACTTAACGTCATGATCTTTGATGAGTTGAACCGACTTCGACATGGTGTCCTCCGGGTGGCTAAGAACCGCCTTCTATAGGCTGGGTCCCTTGAATTTGGGTGATGCCGGCGCGAATATTCTGCCAAGGCAACCTGCCTCACAAGGGAGCAATTTGCATGCCAGTGCCCCGTGTTGGGTTTTTTGCTTCAAAAGCAGGCTTTCAGGGGATTTAAACGCGTCTGCCGAGAAAAGTACGCACCGTTATGGCGCTGCAGTTTGGTGCGCCGACTTTTTTTGGTGCGCTGATGATCGGGTATACGATAACTGGTTAAACGTTGAGCAATTTCCGCTATAATCCGCGCGCCCCTTTTTCAGTCGGCACCTCACGCGCTGTTTCCATGAAACTAATCGTTAAAGTTTTTCCAGAAATCACCATTAAAAGCCCGCCGGTGCGCAAGAAATTCATCCGGCAACTGGGCAAGAACATTCGTACCGTGCTCCGTGAACTGGACGCGGACATTGTCGTGGGTGGCGTATGGGACAACCTTGAGGTGGAGACCCGCCAGACCGACCCCAAAGTGCTGCAGGGCATCAGGGACCGGCTAAGTTGCATGCCCGGCATTGCCAACTTTCTGCAGGTGGCCGAGTACCCGTTGGGCGACATGGATGACATCGTTGCCAAGTGCAAACTGCACTACGCCGACCTGCTGCCCGGCAAGATGTTTTCAGTGCGTTGCAAGCGCGCCGGTCGCCACGATTTCAGCTCGATGGATGTCGAGAAATACGTCGGTAGCAAGTTGCGCATGCAATGCGGTGCTGCCGGAATCGAGCTGAAAAAGCCCGATCTTGTCGTACGGATGGAAATTCGCGACCAACGGTTGTTTGTCGTTCATGACCAGCACCAGGGCATGGGCGGCTACCCGCTGGGTGCGCTGGAGCAGACCCTGGTATTGATGTCCGGCGGTTTCGATTCGACCGTTGCGGCCTACCAGATCATGCGCCGCGGCCTTATGGCGCACTTCTGCTTCTTCAATCTGGGCGGAAGAGCCCATGAACTGGGCGTGATGGAAGTCGCTCACTTTATCTGGAAGAAGTACGGCAGTTCGCAGCGGGTGCTGTTTGTCAGCGTGCCATTCGAGGAAGTTCTCGGAGAAATTCTGCAGAAAGTCGATAACAGTCATATGGGTGTAGTTTTGAAGCGTATGATGTTACGCGCTGCATCCGCCGTGGCTGATCGTCTCGAAATCGACGTGCTGGTAACTGGCGAAGCGATTTCACAGGTTGCCAGCCAGACGCTGCCAAACCTGTCGCTGATCGACGCGGCTACAGACAAGCTGGTCCTGCGACCGCTGGTTGCGAGCCACAAGCAGGACATCGTGGACCTGGCGACTGAAATAGGCACTGCCGACTTTGCCCGCCACATGCCTGAGTATTGCGGGGTGATTTCGGTCAACCCGAAGACCAACGCCAAGCGAAATCGCGTTGAGTACGAAGAAAAACAGTTCGACATGGCGATTCTCGAGCAAGCGCTTGAACGCGCGAAGCTGATTTCGATCGATCGGGTGATCGACGATCTGAGCCGCAATGTCGACATAGAAGAAGTCAGCCAGGCGCTGGCCGGTCAGGTCATCATCGACATCCGTCACCCGGATGCCCAGGAGGACCAGCCGCTGCAAGTGCCTGGCGTGGAGATACAGACGTTGCCGTTCTACGCATTGAACAGCCGTTTCAAGGCACTGGATGACACGCGCCAGTACCTTTTGTATTGCGACAAAGGCGTCATGAGTCGCCTGCATGCTCACCATTTGCTCAGTGAGGGGCATGCCAATGTGCGCGTTTATCGACCGAGCTAAGTGCCCGGGGCTGTTTGCCTGTGGCTTGCGTCACCGGCCCCCCGACACCAGTCGTCATGCCGTAACGGCTTTTGCCGACTCGAAATAGTTAATCGCTGCCTTATAAACAGTCAGCAGACCGAATCCTCTGATCGAGATACACAAGTGATCGAAAATCTACGCAACATCGCCATCATTGCCCACGTTGACCATGGTAAGACCACCCTGGTAGACAAACTCCTGCGCCAGTCCGGCACCCTTGAGCGCAACGAGCTCAACGACGAGCGCGTGATGGACTCCAACGACCAGGAAAAAGAGCGCGGTATTACCATTCTCGCGAAGAACACCGCGATCAACTGGAATGGCTACCACATCAACATCGTGGACACCCCGGGCCACGCCGACTTCGGTGGTGAAGTAGAGCGCGTGATGTCGATGGTTGACTCCGTACTGCTGCTGGTTGATGCCCAGGACGGCCCTATGCCGCAAACCCGTTTTGTGACCAAGAAGGCTTTCGAAGCCGGCCTGCGTCCAATCGTGGTCATCAACAAGGTTGACCGTCCAGGCGCGCGTCCGGACTGGGTTCTGGACCAGATCTTCGACCTGTTCGACAACCTGGGTGCCACCGAAGAACAGCTGGACTTCAAAGTCGTCTACGCCTCGGCCCTGAACGGTATTGCCGGTCTGGAACACACCGACATGGCTGAAGACATGACTCCGCTGTATCAGTCGATCGTCGACCACGTTCCTGCGCCAAAAGTTGACCGTGACGGTCCTTTCCAGATGCAGATCTCGGCTCTGGACTACAACAGCTTCCTGGGCGTCATCGGTGTTGGCCGTATCGCTCGCGGTCGCGTCAAGCCAAACACTCCGGTTGTTGCCATCGATGCCGAAGGCAAGAAGCGTAACGGTCGTATCCTGAAGCTGATGGGTCACCACGGTCTGCACCGTGTGGACGTTGAAGAAGCAGCTGCCGGCGACATCGTCTGCATCAGCGGCTTCGACCAGCTGTTCATCTCCGACACCCTGTGCGACCCACTGAATGTCGAAGCGATGAAGCCGCTGACCGTTGACGAACCTACCGTTTCGATGACCTTCCAGGTTAACGATTCGCCGTTCTGCGGCAAGGAAGGCAAGTTCGTCACCAGCCGTAACATCAAGGAACGTCTGGACAAGGAACTGCTGTACAACGTTGCCCTGCGCGTTGAAGAAGGCGACACCGCCGACAAGTTCAAAGTCTCCGGCCGTGGTGAGCTGCACCTCTCGGTACTGATCGAAACCATGCGTCGCGAAGGCTTCGAAATGGGTGTTGGTCGTCCGGAAGTGATCATCCGTCGCGTAGGTGACGTTAAGCACGAACCGTACGAAAACGTGACCATCGACCTGCCGGAAGAATCCCAGGGCGCGATCATGGAGCAAATGGGTCTGCGTAAAGGCGACCTGACCAACATGGTTCCGGATGGCAAGGGCCGTGTTCGCCTTGAGTACAACATCCCGGCCCGCGGCCTGATCGGTTTCCGTAACGAGTTCCTGACCCTCACCTCCGGTGCCGGCATCCTGACCTCGATCTTCGACCGTTACGACGTGATGAAGTCCGGCGACATGTCCGGTCGTCAGAACGGCGTTCTGGTTTCGGTGGAAACCGGCAAGGCGCTGACCTACTCCCTGGAAACCCTGCAAGCGCGCGGCAAGCTGTTCGTCGAGCACGGTCAGGAAATCTACGGTGGTCAGATCGTTGGTCTGAACAGCCGCGACAACGACCTGGGTGTGAACCCTACCAAAGGCAAGAAGCTCGACAACATGCGTGCTTCGGGCAAAGACGAAACCATCGCTCTGGTTCCACCTGTCAAGTTCACCCTTGAACAGGCTCTGGAATTCATCCAGGACGACGAGCTGTGCGAAGTAACGCCGAAGTCCATCCGTCTTCGCAAGAAGATCCTGGACGAAAGCGAGCGTACCCGCGCTGCCAAGAAAGCCAAGGCTTGATACTTAGCCCGCGCTGAATAAAAAACCCCGGTCGAGAGACCGGGGTTTTTTTATGCCTGCTATTTGCGTCTGATATCAGCCATCTTGAAGGCATTCTGCTTTGGGCAGTCATGAATAGAATTGGCTCAGTGTTTGCTTGCATGTTGCTAACTTTAAAATGGAAAAGTGACATGAGGGAGTGGATAACAGGCGTTGACTGCAACGAGGCGGATCTGAACGCTATCAGTGATTACGTCATTCGCCACGGCCGCGCGCTCCCGCAATCGCAGGGCGGAAAACCAGAATCCATTGCCTGCCTGGTTAAGGAAGAAGGCATATTAATTGGTGGAGTAACCGGCAGAACCGAGTTTCAACGCTTGTTTATAAATTACCTTTGGGTGGACGAGCAGTGGCGCAGTCGGGGGCTAGGCGCTGCGTGCCTTAACAGAGTCGAGGCATTGGCAATGGAGAGAGGCTGTGTGGATGCGCTCATAGAAACATTGAATGACGAGGTAGCTCAGTGGTACTTACGGGAGACTGTCAGAAATTT
>NZ_LJQT01000409.1:0-41103 GCF_001400515.1 Pseudomonas meliae
GAACAGCTGCCTTGCTCGGAGCTTCCCTAACCAGCTGGAGAGCGCCCTGCTCAACCTGGTGCTCAACGCACGCGATGCAATGCCCGACGGCGGCACGCTGGTGGTCGAAACCTTCAATCAGCAGCTGGACAGATCGTTTACCAATGCCCATGAGAACCTGCTGCCCGGTGATTACGTGGTGCTGAGCGTCAGTGACAATGGCTGCGGCATGCCGGAAACAGTGATCAGCCGTGCGTTTGACCCGTTCTTTACCACAAAGCCTATCGGCCAGGGCACCGGTTTGGGTCTTTCAATGATCTATGGTTTCAGCAAACAGTCGCATGGTCATGTTTCAATCAAGAGTGAAGTAGGCCGAGGCACTACCGTACAGCTGTTCCTGCCGCGCTTTAAGGGGCTTGCAGATGAAGCCGAGCAGAGTTTCCAGAGCAATGCCGTTTACGCCGAAAATGGCGAAACCGTGCTGATCGTCGAAGACGACCCGGCTGTTCGGACGCTGGTCAGTGAGGTACTCAGCGAATTGGGTTACACCTTCATCGAGGCCGGCGAAGCACTGGACGCCGTGCCGATACTGGAATCAGGCCAGCGTATTGATTTGCTGATCAGCGATGTAGGGCTGCCGGGCATGAATGGCCGGCAGCTTGCAGAAATCGCCAGGCAGCTGCGACCGGAACTCAAAGTGTTGTTTATCACCGGTTACGCAGAGCATGCCGCCGTCCGCGGAGGCTTTCTGGAGAACGGTATGCAACTGATTACCAAACCCTTTGCGTTCGACCACCTGACCTCGAAAGTGCGGGAAATGATAGAAGCCTGAGAAACGCTCAGGCTGTGCATGACTCCGGCCTGTAAGACGGCCTGCTCACTCGACGGTTAAAGCGCGTCTTCAGGCCAGCAGTTCCTGAATACGCGAATGCAGCGTTTCCATGGTGAACGGTTTGGCGAGAATGGGTGCCTTCAGCGCAATGGGGCTGCCTGAATCGAGTATTTCCGCCGGATAGCCACTGATGAAGATCACTTTCAACTCCGGTCGAAGCATCACCGCAGGCTCGGCAATCTGTACACCCGAGACACCACCCGGCAATCGATAATCGGTGATCATCAGGTCAAGGTGGGGTTTGGTCGCCAGAATCTCGAAAGCCTGCTCACCATTCTCGGCTTTCAGGACTCGATAACCCTCACCAGACAGATAATCGGCCAGAAGCATCAGGATCAGGGGTTCGTCTTCGACGATTAATACGACGTTTTCTGCATCAGCGCTCATTGAACTGCCTTTGATCTTATAAATAGCTGCCATTACGACCACGGCATGCATGGGAGGTTGCGCCGATATGTGATTAAACTTGATTGCCAGTGGCTATCATCTACATCGCCAACGGCTGTCACCTGTATCGACAGCAGCTGTCATCTATAAAGGCAGGCAGATACGAAAGACGGAACCCTTGCCTTCTTCGCTCTCCACCTCGATACGACCGCCGTGAGCCATGACGATCTGATCGGAAATGAACAACCCCAGGCCAAGCCCGGCAACAGCGTGATTGCTCGATACTCGCTCGAATTGCTGAAAGATGCGCTTCTGGTTTTCAGCAGTAATACCGATGCCTTGATCCCGAACCTCAATGAAGGCTTCGCCCTCCCTGCTGTACACATGCACTTCAATCGGTTTGCGCGCACCGTAGCGCAGCGCATTGGTCAACAGGTTGGCAACCACTTGCTCGATACGGAACTCGTCCCAAACGCCGATCACCGGCTCTTCGGCAAACCGGGTGACCGTCGAATCGGCGGCGGCAATCTGTGCGGCAAAGCTTTCCAGCAACTGACAGACCAGTTCGCTCAAGTCAAACGGGCTCGGCCTGATCGACAGCTTGCCGGTACGAATTCTGGAGACATCAAGCATGTCTTCTATCAGGCGGATAAGGCTCTGAATCTGTCGCTCGTCGCGGTCGACCATTGCCCGCAGCTTTTCCATGGTGAACGCTGAAGCGTTGTCTTTGGCCAGGTGAAGTTTGCGCAGCTGGGTCTCCAGAATCAGACCGTTGAGCGGCGTACGCACCTCGTGGGAAACGATGGACATGAAGTCATCACGCATACGGATCGCGTGTTCCAGTTCGCCCTGGGTCGACTGCAGACGCTTGAGCAAGGCTTCCTGCTCCTGGCGACTGCGCTCCAGCTCTTCGACCTGTAGTTTCATGGCCTTGCGCTGCCGATACAGATCAACGAAAACATTGACCTTGCTCTTTACCGCATGGATATCCAGCGGCTTGTGCAGGAAGTCCACGGCACCACTTTCATAGCCCTTGAAGGCATAATTGAGCTCGCGACCGGCAGCGCTGACGAAAACGATCGGTATGCTCTTGGTCTTCTCGGTGCTGCGCATCATCTCGGCCAGCTCGAACCCGTTCATTCCAGGCATCTGGACATCGAGGATGGCCAGCGCGAACTCGTGCTGCAACAGCAGTGATAACGCTTCGTCCGCCGAGAGTGCCTTGTAGACGAGTCGATCACCGCGCTTGATCAGCGCCTCGAGGGCCAGCAGGTTTTCCGGCAAATCATCGACGATGAGCAGTTTTGCCTGAATTTCACTTAACATGCGGTTCGTTCCAACTCGACCAGCAAGCGGCCAATATCGTTCAGGGAAAGAAGGTAATCCGGCGAGTGCAACGCCAGGCCCGCCTCGGGCATGGTCGACGCCTGGGCCTGCGAGGGGTCTTGAATCACCGTGAAACCACCATACTTCTTGATCTGCAGCAAACCTTGTGCGCCGTCATTATTGGCACCAGTCAGCAATACGCCAGCCAGTCGCGGGCCGTAGGCATCCGCGGCCGAACCGAACAAAATGTCGATACTGGGCCTTGAGTAAAACACCCTGTCTTCCTGACTCAATGACAGTGAAAAGTCAGACTCCACCGAGACGTGGTAACCCGCTGGCGCAACGTACAAAGTGCCCGGCACGATATCTTCCTTGTCATCGGCTTCCTTGACCGGGATCGCCAAGCGATTCTGAAATACATGGGCCAACTGGCTGCGCCGGTCATCCGGCAAATGCAACACCATCAATATAGGCAGACTGAAACCCGGCCGCAGATTTCTGAATATTTTCAGCAGGGCCTCTACACCACCCGCTGACGCGCCTACGACAATAGCATCGACCACGGGCAACGGGACGCAGGACAGGTCATCGTCAAAGGTGGTTCTCATGATTTCCGGTAGATCCGCTCGGGTTTCACCAGCGTCTCGAACGCCCCGCCGTAGGCAGAGAAATCCAGGGTTTCCTTACTGCCCAGCGCCAGAAAGCCGCGATGACACAGCGAGTCATGAAATAACCCGAAAGCTCGATCCTGAAGTTTTTTGTTGAAGTAAATCAGTACGTTACGGCAGGAAACAAATTGCGTTTCGGAGAATACACTATCTGTAGCCAGACTGTGATCGGCAAAAGTGACGTTCTCGCACAGTGTCTTGTCGAAGATCGCGTAATCGTAGGCAGACGTGTAGTAATCGGCGAAATTGCGCTGCCCTCCCGAGTTACGGTAGTTCTCCGTATAGGTGCGCAGGTTATCCATGGAAAAAATGCCCTGCTTGGCCTTCTCCAAAGAGATGGGATTGATATCGGTCGCATAAATGATGGTCCGCTCCAGCAGCCCCTCTTCGCGCAATAGAATAGCCGTTGAATAAACCTCCTCACCCGTACTGCAACCGGCAATCCACACCTTGATCGACGGATAAGTGCGTAGCACCGGCACGACCTCGTTGCGGATCGCCAGAAAGTGCGAGGGGTCACGGAACATCTCACTCACCGGGATGGTGAGAATCTGCAACAGCTGCATGAATGCTGCCGGGTCATGAAGCACACGCTCCTGCAGGGCCGAGATGGTCGCGCAATCGAACTGACGCAACGCATGGATCACACGGCGCTTGATCGACGCACCGGAATAGTCGCGGAAATCGTAGCTGTACTGGAGGTAGATAGCCTCTATCAGCAGGCGCAGCTCGATCTCTATGCTTCGATCAAGGTGCATGATGCCATCCGTTTTTGCGCCCCGGAAAGCACGGCCAGTGAGCCCTCATTCAAATGCGCTCCATCTTCGGCAGCCAGACGCGAATCAGTGAAAACAGTCGATCCAGGTCAATGGGCTTGGCCAGGTAATCGTTGGAACCTGCCTGCAGACAACGCTCCTGATCATCTTTCATGGCCTTGGCAGTAACGGCGATGATCGGCAGCTTGCGCCAGCGCGGGTCTTTGCGGATCTCGATGGTCGCTTCGTAACCGTCCATTTCAGGCATCATCACGTCCATCAGGACCAGATCGATGTCTTCGACCTCATTGAGCTTTGCAATCGCTTCAAGACCATTGCGGGCAATTTCCACCACTGCCCCCTTGTGCTCCAGGGCGCTGGTCAGGGCGAAAATGTTACGCACGTCGTCATCGACCACAAGGATCTTGCGCGCTTCAAAGACCTTGTCACGGCTGCGCGCGGTCTTGAGCATCTTTTGTCGCTCGTTGGATAGTTGCGACTCGACCTTGTGCAGGAACAGCGTGACCTCGTCCAGCAGGCGTTCAGGCGAGCGTGCGCCCTTGATGATGATCGAGCGCGAATATTTCATCAGCTCGGCTTCTTCATCACGGGTCATGTTGCGCCCGGTATAGACAATCACCGGCGGAAAGGCGCAGATGTCTTCCGTGGACATGCGCTTGAGCAGCTCATTGCCGAGCATGTCCGGCAGTTTCAAGTCGATGATCATGCAGTCGTAGACATTCTCGCGCAGCAGGTCCAATGCCTCCTGGGCAAAACCCACCGCAGTGATTTCAATATCATCGTCGCCGATAAGGCGAGCAATGCTGTCACGTTGCAGCGCATCGTCTTCGACCAGCAGGATGCGCTTGACCTTCTGGGTCAGTTTGGCCTCCAGCTTGGCGAATACATCCTTGAGCTCTTCGCGGGTGGTCGGCTTGACGGCGTAGCCAATGGCGCCCATGTGCAGCGCAGCTTCCTGGCGATCCTCGACCGAAATTACATGCACCGGAATGTGTCGGGTAGGTGCCAGCTCCTTGAGACGCTGAAGCACGGTCAGGCCCGAGTGATCCGGCAGGCGCATGTCCAGCAGGATCGCGTCCGGCGTGTAGCGTGACGCCAGGTTGAACCCTTCATCCGCAGCATGCGCGACCAGACAGTCATAGCCCAGCTCATGGGCCAGATCGAAGAGGATCTGAGCGAAGCGCACTTCATCTTCGATGACCAGAATGCAGCGCCGCTGAAACGGTGCCTTGTCACGATCATCGGCAAACACGGCTACAGGTGTTTCCACCGGCACTGGGGCCGGGGCCGACTGCTGGATGACCGGCGCGGCAGGAACCGGCAATGAAGGCGCGGGAGGCGCAAGCATGACCGCAGACTCATTGCCTGGCTCTTGAGGGCCTTGCTCGACATAGCTTTCCGGCAACACCAGGCTGAAAATACTGCCCTGCCCTGGCGCGCTGGTCACACTGATGGATCCGCCCAGCAATGCCGCCAGATCGCGGGAGATCGACAACCCCAGCCCGGTACCGCCATAACGCCGGTTGGTGGTGCCATCTGCCTGACGGAATGCCTCGAAAATACCCTGCTGATGCTCCTCGGCGATGCCGATGCCCGAGTCGCGCACGATAAACACGATGCCTGCACCCGGCTGACGCGAAACGACCATGCTGACGGCGCCCGCTTCGGTGAATTTGATCGCGTTGGACAGCAGGTTCTTGAGGATCTGTTCAAGACGCTGGCGGTCCGTGAACAGCATGGTCGGCGCGCCTGCCTGTATGTCAACCGTGAACGCCAGCTTTTTCTCGGCGGCAAGCGGCTGGAACATGCTGCGCAGGCCTTCGACAAGACGAGATACGCTGCTGTTTTCCGGGCGCATTTCGAGCTTGCCGGCTTCGACCTTGGAAATATCCAGAATGTCGTTGATCAGGTTCAACAGGTCATTACCCGCCGAATAGATCGACTCGGCAAACTTGACCTGTTCGGCGGTCAGATTTTCGCCCGGATTTTCGGCCAGCAGCTTGGCCAGGATCAACGAACTGTTGAGCGGCGTGCGCAGCTCATGGGACATGTTGGCAAGGAACTCGGACTTGTACTTGCTGGCGCGCTGCAGCTCGTCCGCACGCGCCTGCAACTCGGCCTGAGCGATGCTCAGTTCCTCGTTGTTGCGGTCCAGCGCATCACGCTGATCGGCCAGCTGCTCGTTGGTCTGTTCCAGCTCGGCCTGCTGAGTTTCCAGGTGTGCCTGAGACTCCTTGAGAATACGCGACTGCTCTTCCAGCTCTTCGTTGGCCGTGCGTAATTCTTCCTGCTGCACCTGCAATTCTTCGTTGAGTTGCTGGGTCTCGGCCAGCACCTCTTGCAGACGCTGGCGATAACGGGCCGCTTCAATCGAAGTGCCAATGTTGTCCGCGATCAGCTCAAGAAACTCTAGATCCTGCTCGGTAAGCGGGCGCAGAAAGCCCAACTCGATCACCCCGTTGACCTGATCGTCATTGCTGGTAGGCGCTGCCACTATGCTGCGCGGCGAGCCTTCACCCAGACCGGAAGCCACTTTGAAGTAATTTTCGGGCAGTTCATCCAGCGTGATGATCCGGTCCTGTTGTGCGGCCTGCCCCACAATGCCTTCATCGCTGTGAATGGTCTGCTCCTGCTGCTCCTGTTCGCGAGAAAAACCGTAGGAAGCAGCACGCGTCAAGCCGCCGTGATCCTGGCGAATATAGACCGCCGCCACCGACGCGCCCAGATAATGAGTCAGAAACTGAAGGATGTTTCGACCCAGCATATTGAGTGTCAACTGACCCAGTACCTGTTCGGCCAGTTCGCTCTGACCGTTGCGCAACCAGGCGACTTTTTGCAGACGCTCGGCATTGATTTCCTGCAGCCTGAGGTTTTCGCTGTAGGTGGCCGAAAGCGACAGCAAATCACGTCGTCCGATATACGCCAGGATAGCGCTGACAATCACCACGAATATCAGATACAGGCAGACTGAAAGAATGGTACTGCGCGTGACCTCTGCGTTGCGGGTCAACCGAAGTTGCTGTTCCATTTCGACAGCCTGATCGTACTCGGTGCGGATCTGATCAGTAATTCGCTTGCCACGTCCGGCCAGCACAGCAGTTTGATAGTCGCCGTTGTTGCGCCGCAGATTGATCATCTCCTGAGCAAACGCATTCCACTCCTGCTGCATCGTGGACAGACGCCTGAACCGGTCCTGTTGCGTCGGGTTGTCTTCGACCAGACTCTTGAGTCCGTCCAGCTCGGCAACCAGCAACGGTTTGGCGATTTCATAGGGGTCGAGAAAGTGTTGATCGCCGGTCAGCAGAAAACCGCGCATGCCGGTTTCCATGTCTATCGACAGTTTCATCGAACGGTTGGTGTTATTGATCACCCGGTCAGTGTGCTCGACCCACTGTATGGCCGTGAGCAGATAACTGATCAGCAAAATGAAGAAAACGGCGCTCAGTACCCCCACACCCAATGGCAAGCCGACGTTACGCCCCAGCAGTTTTCGAAAGCGTTGCTCATCGACAACAGACGTCCGATTCATGAAATATCCCTGACGAGTGGATCAAAACCGTAGAGTTTGCCGTAAACCCACGAAAAACACTCTTATTTCTGACATAGAGGATTGAAATTTCACACATAAATCGGTGATAAGCTCACGCACATATCGCGTTCATGACGTAAAGCCATCAATCACCCTCACAATTCACCGTATTTGTGCGCCGATTGAACTTCCACCCGGTTTTTATTTACTGATACAGGGACAGTATCAACAGTGGACAGGACGGCGCTCGGTTACTCTGAGCTGCCGGAAAAGGAAGCATCGCATTCCATGCTGTCTGCGCTATCACCATTTTTCAGGTTTAAGGAGTCAACAATGCCGGACACAGACCGCACCATTCTCGTGGTCGAAGACGACGCCATTGTGCGCATGCTGATTGTCGACGTGCTCGAAGAGCTGGAATACAAGGTACTGGAAGCCGAGGACGCCACTTCAGCCCTGACTTTCGTTGTTGACGATACCAGGCACATCGACCTGTTGATGACTGATCAGGGGTTGCCCGACATGAAGGGGACCGCGTTGGCTAAAAAGGTCATCGAACTGCGGCCTCAATTGCCGGTACTGTTCGCCAGCGGTTACTCCGAGAACATCGATGTGCCGCCAGGCATGCATTCGATCGGCAAGCCTTTTTCAATCGACCAGTTGCGTGACAAGGTAAAAAGCATCCTTGACTGACATCAAAGCTGCTTTCAGTCACACCGACACGCACGCCAGCACACGTGTATTGATCATCGGCTACGTATGGCCCGAGCCACGCTCTTCGGCTGCCAGCGGGCACATGATGCAACTGATCCAATGCTTCCTCGAGCAGAACTGGCAGATTACCTTTGCCAGCCCTGCCACTGAAGGTGAACATAGGGCCGATCTGGTCAGCCTGGGCATCGAGGAAGTACGAATCGCGCTCAATGACAGCAGTTTTGACCTGTTTGTCAGCAAATTGCAGCCCGATATCGTTGTTTTTGATCAGTTCATGATCGAAGAGCAGTTCGGCTGGCGCGTCGAGCAACAATGCCCCGACGCCCTGCGCATTCTGGAAACGTCGGATTTTCAAAGCCTGCGCCATGCACGCCATCAGATGTTGAAGGACTCGCAGAACAGCGATTCCGCGGGTGATCCGAGCGATATTTGCGACACTTCAACGCCGGGGCTTTTCAAGCAGATCGCCTCCAGTGAGCTGGCGCAGCGCGAGGTCGCATCGTTGTATCGCTGCGACCTGAACCTGATGACATCCGACGTTGAAATGGCATTACTGACCGGTTCGTTTGGGCTGCCCGCCTCGCTGCTGCACTGGTGTCCGCTAATGATTGACGGCGTTCCCGACAGCGTTCGGCCTTTTGCAGAACGCGCGCACTTCCTCAGCATCGGTAATTTCCGTCACGCCCCCAACTGGGATGCGGTGCTATGGATGAAAACCGCAATCTGGCCGCTGATCCGTCAGCAATTGCCTGAAGCGCAGCTGCATATTTACGGTGCCTACACGCCACCCAAGGCAACAGCGCTGCACAATGGCGCTCAAGGGTTTCATGTGAAGCACTGGGCTGAAGATGCGTTGCAGGTCATGTCATCAGCACGCATTTGTCTTGCGCCGTTGCGTTTCGGTGCCGGCATCAAGGGCAAATTGATGGATGCCATGCTCTGCGGCACTCCGTCAATCACCACTGTGATCGGCGCAGAAGCCATGAGCGGCGGGCTGCCGTGGCCTGGCGTCATCGCCGATAACCCGAAAGACATCGCTGATGCTGCGGTCAGACTCTATCAAGACCAGACCCGCTGGCTAGAGGCGCAGAACGCCGGGCTGGCGTTGCTGCAGGCGCGTTACCAGCATCGGCAACACTGTGCGAGCCTGATCGAGCGCATTCAGACCCTTCGTAACCAGTTGCCCGAGCATCGTCTGGCGAACTTCACCGGCGCCATGCTTCGCCATCATCACCACAAGAGCACCAAGTACATGGCGCAGTGGATCGAAGCCAAGAACCGTAACAAGGCTGAAGATACGGTCTAAGCTGGTTTGCGCAGCAGATAGGTATCCATGATCCACCCCCTGCGGTCGCGCGCTTCGGCGCGCAACAGCTTGATCTGCTCACACACGTCATCGAGCCTGCCAGACACCAGTATCTCGTCCGCGGTGCCCAGATAAGCGCCCCAATAGATATCCAGCCCGTGCCCGACGTAACGCTCGAATGTGCACTGTGCATCCAGCATCACCACGACATTGCTGTGTTGCTCAAGCGCTGCCGCCGCCAGGCGTCGCCCTGTGGTGATGTGAATCGACTCACCAATACGATTGAGCGGTATCCGGTGTTGCGCCACCAGGCTCTGGACACTGGTGATGCCGGGAATCACCTGATATTCGAATGTTTCCCTGCCGCGCGCCAATACGCGGTCAAGGATGCGCATGGTGCTGTCATACAGTGACGGATCGCCCCACACCAGAAATGCACCAACCTGATCTGCGCCAAGCTCATCGGTCAACAGCCGTTCGAACAATGCAGCGCGCTGCTCGTGCCAACTCTCGATACCCCGCTCGTAGACGTCAGGGTCGCCTTCGCGCCGTGGGTCCTGAACCTGTACCAAACGGTAGCCCTGATAAGTGATATGGCGCTGGCAAAGCGCTTTGCGCAGACGCAGCAACTCATCGTCGACATAGCCCTTTTCGAGGATGAAGATCACATCGGCACGGTTCAGCGCAGCAATGGCCTGCAAGGTAATCTGCTCGGGATCACCGGCCCCCATGCCAATCAGCAGGATCTGTTTCATCGGATAACCACTCCACTGTGGCAAATCATGTGAGACGCCTGATCGTAGGTGATTTTTGTCAGCGACCGGGCATTGAAGCTGAAAATCAGGCACATTATCGTTCTGGCAACTGCTGAACACGACATAGCCATGAGTAAAACAACAAGAATCGCCGACCCTTCCTACGAATTGATGGACGACCACAACGGGCTGTCGATCATTTATCGCGAGCACGGATTCCCCTGTCCGCTGGTGCGCTGGCACTTTCACAAGGAATACGAGCTGCATTTGATTGTGGCCAGCTCAGGCAAGGTATTTGTCGGCGATTACATCGGCAATTTCAACCCTGCCAGCCTGTTTCTGACCGGCCCCAACCTGCCGCATAACTGGATCAGCCAGATCGATGAGGGTGAAGTTGTGGCCAAACGCGACATGCTGGTCAACTTCACCGATGAACTGCTGGAAAGTGGCAATCAGGTGTTTGCCGAACTAAAAACCCTGACGCCATTACTGGAACGCGCCCGCTACGGCATCGAATTTCGCTGCAAACGTACGATTCGTCAGGCCATGAAGCTGATGCAGAAGATTGCCGACTCACGGGGCATCACCCGCCTGGGTCATTTCTTCATTCTTCTCGAGTTGCTGGCGGCCAGCGACGACTATCAGTTGCTCTCTGGCACTGCGGTCGCCCATACGGCTGACGAGCACAGCGTCGATCGCACCAACCGGGCGGTGGATTACATCTTTGCCCACTATGGCCGGGAGCTGCCGCTGGAGGAAGTGGCCGAGTATCTGGGCATGAAGCCAACCTATTTTTCCAGAGTGTTCAAGCAGGCCACGGGGCGATGCTTTGTAGAGTTCGTCAATCGACTGCGCATCAGCAAGTCGTGCGAATTGCTGGCTGATGGCGACAAACCGGTCACTGATGTGTGCTTTGAATCCGGTTTCAACAATATCTCCAACTTCAATCGGCGCTTCCAGCAACTCAAGGGCATGACGCCTTCGCATTATCGCCGCCTGGCTGTGCAGCGCCTGACCGAACAAAACCTGTACTGATTCACCCTGCCCTTGCGCCTATCGTCTACGCTGCAGTTGCGGCGAAGCCAGCCTATGGGCGATTCGGCTCTATCGGCCTTTCGTGCATCAGTGCAAAAAAGTATCAGTCAGAGTGCGGCGCAGGATTTGTCTTTCCGACCGAACGCCGGTGTAATCAATCCACATCTTCCTCACCTCCGGAAGAGAAAAAAACAATAACCATCCTTCTACTGCTCACTGGGCGTGGAAGAGGAGTGATCAATGAAGAACTCAGCAAAACTTCTGCTCGCCAGTTCCGTGCTCAGCACCTGTTTCGTCTTCAGTGGCAGCGCCACGGCAGGCACCGTGACCATTGCCACGGTCAACAACAGCGACATGATTCGCATGCAGCGCCTCTCCAAGACCTTCGAAGAAAAGCACCCCGACATCAAGCTCAACTGGGTCGTGCTGGAAGAGAACGTCCTGCGCCAACGACTGACCACCGACATCGCCACCAAGGGCGGCCAGTTCGATGTGCTGACCATCGGCATGTACGAAGCCTCACTCTGGGGCAAGAAAGGCTGGCTGCAGGAAATGAAAGACCTGCCTGCCAGTTATGAACTGGACGATGTCTTCCCCTCGGTGCGTGAAGGCCTGTCGGCGGATGGCAAACTGTTCGCCCTGCCGTTCTATGCTGAAGCTTCGATCACTTACTACCGCACCGACCTGTTCAAGGCCGCCGGCCTTACCATGCCCGAGCGCCCTACCTGGACACAGATTGCCGAATTCGCTGGCAAACTGACTGACAAGTCCAAGGAACAGTACGGCATCTGCTTGCGTGGCAAGGCTGGCTGGGGCGAAAACATGGCGCTGATCACCACGCTGGCCAACGCTTATGGTGCAAGCTGGTTCGATGAGCAGTGGACGCCACAGTTCGATCAGCCAGAGTGGAAGAATGCGCTGAATTTCTACGTCAACACCATGAAGCAGTCCGGCCCTCCGGGTGCCTCCAGCAATGGCTTCAACGAAAACCTTGCGCTGTTCAATAGCGGCAAGTGCGCCATCTGGGTCGACGCCAGCGTTGCCGGTTCGTTCGTGACCGACAAGAAGCAGAGCAAAGTGGCCGACAGCGTCGGCTTCACCTACGCCCCGCATGAAGTAACCGACAAGGGCTCGTCGTGGCTGTATTCGTGGTCGCTGGCGATCCCGACCAGCGCCAAGAACACCAAGGATGCTGCCGAGTTCACCCAGTGGGCCACCTCGAAAGAGTACGCCAAACTGGTTGCCGATACCGACGGTGTGTCCAACGTGCCGCCAGGCACCCGTGCCTCGACCTACACCGATGAGTATAAGAAAGCCGCACCATTCGCCAATATCACGCTTGAGTCGCTGAAGAAGGCCGATCCCAAATCGCCATCGCTCAAAACAGTGCCTTACGTAGGTATTCAACTGGTCACCATTCCTGAGTTTCAGGCCATCGGTACCAGCGTCGGCCAGCAGTTCTCCGCAGCACTTATAGGCCAGTCCACTGTGGATCAAGCCTTGCAGAATGCGCAAACAGCGACTGCACGTGACATGAAACGAGCGGGTTACCCGAAAAAGTAACCGTCACGCACCAGGGCGAAAGCCGATGCTTTCGCCCTGCCGCTCAACTGCGCAACAACTCTGGTGCAATCCGGTTCGGAGCTCTCCATGAATACCTCAGCCTCCCCTGAACGCACGGACCTGTCCGGCGAACAGCAACCGCTCAAAAGCCGTCGATTCAAGCCGGGCTGGTTTCTGGTCAGTCCTTCAGTGGCGCTTCTGCTGGTGTGGATGATCGTGCCGCTGGGCATGACCATTTATTTCTCGCTGATCCGCTACAACCTGCTCTCCCCCGGCGAAAACGAGTTCGTCGGGCTGGAGAACTTCCAGTATTTCGTCACCGACAGCGGCTTTCTGCCCGGTGCCGGTAACACCTTGCTGCTGGTCGGCAGCGTGCTGGCGATCAGTGTAATCCTCGGCGTGCTGATCTCGGCGCTGCTCGAAGCCAGTGAGTTTTTCGGCCGCGGCATCGTCCGCGTTCTGCTGATCTCGCCCTTCTTCATCATGCCCACGGTCAGCGCGCTGATCTGGAAAAACCTGATTTTCCATCCGGTGTCCGGCGTACTCGCAGCGGTGTGGAAGTTCTTCGGTGCGCAGCCCATCGACTGGTTTGCCCATTACCCGATGCTGTCGATCATCATCATCGTGTCCTGGCAGTGGCTGCCGTTCGCGATTCTGATCCTGATGACCGCCATGCAGTCGCTGGACCAGGAACAGAAAGAAGCGGCGCGTCTGGATGGAGCCGGCCCCATCGCGATCTTCTGGCACCTGACCCTGCCGCACCTGGCGAGGCCGATTGCCGTGGTGGTCATGATCGAGACGATCTTCCTGCTCTCGGTGTTCGCTGAAATCTTCACCACCACCAATGGCGGACCCGGCTTTGCCTCGACCAACTTGGCGTATCTGATCTACATCCAGGCGCTGCTGCAGTTCGACGTCGGCATGGCCTCGGCGGGTGGACTGATCGCGGTAGTAATCGCCAACATCGCGGCGATCATCCTGATCCGGATGATCGGCAAAAACCTCACCGACAAGTCATGAGGACCTTGCCATGATGACCCTCAAACAATCACGCCGCCTGCAAAGCCTGCTGCTCGGGAGCCTGTCCTGGCTGATCGCTGCGCTGGTGTTCTTCCCGATCTTCTGGATGGTGCTGACCAGCTTCAAGACCGAGATCGACGCGTTTGCGACACCGCCGCAATTGTTCTTTACCCCGACGCTGGAAAACTACCTGCACATTCAGGAACGCAGCGATTACTTTCACTTTGCCTGGAACTCGGTGCTGATTTCCTTCAGCGCCACCGCCCTGGCCATGCTGATCGCCATTCCTGCGGCGTATTCCATGGCGTTCTTCGAAACCAAACGCACCAAAAGCACCCTGCTGTGGATGCTCTCGACCAAGATGCTGCCGCCGGTCGGCGTGCTGATGCCGATCTACCTGCTGGCCAAGACCTTTGGCCTGCTGGATTCGCGGCTGGCGCTGATCATCATCTATACGCTGATCAATCTGCCGATCGTGGTCTGGATGATCTACACCTATTTCAAGGATATTCCCGGTGAGATCCTCGAGGCCTCACGGCTGGACGGTGCCAGCACCCGACAGGAGATCTTTCGCGTGCTGATGCCGATCTGCAAGGGCGGCCTGGCCTCTACAGCACTGCTATCGCTGATCCTGTGCTGGAACGAAGCGTTCTGGTCACTGAACCTGACTTCGTCCGCAGCAGCACCGTTGACGGCACTGATCGCTTCCTACTCCAGCCCCGAAGGGCTGTTCTGGGCCAAGCTGTCGGCGGTCTCGACCCTGGCGTGTGCGCCCATCCTGATTTTCGGCTGGATCAGTCAGAAACAACTGGTTCGCGGCCTGTCGTTCGGCGCTGTCAAATAGCCCGACCCCAAGAACAAGAAGGAATCCAACATGGCTAACCTGAGCATCCGCAACCTGCAAAAAGGCTTTGATGGTCATCAAATCATCAAGGGTATTGATCTGGACGTGAATGACCGCGAGTTCGTGGTCTTTGTCGGGCCTTCGGGCTGTGGCAAATCCACCCTGCTGCGACTCATCGCCGAGCTGGAGGAAGTCACTTCGGGGACCATCGAACTCGATGGCCGCGACATTACCCAGGTCACGCCGGCCAAGCGCGATCTGGCGATGGTGTTCCAGACCTACGCGCTTTACCCGCATATGACGGTAGGCAAGAACCTGTCATTCGCGCTGGACCTGGCGGGTGGCGACAAGGCCGAGATCAAGAAGAAGGTCGATGAAGCCGCGCGTATTCTGGAGCTCGGCCCGTTGCTGGAACGCAAGCCCAAGCAGTTGTCCGGCGGCCAGCGCCAACGTGTTGCGATTGGTCGGGCCATCGTGCGCAATCCGAAGATTTTTCTCTTCGACGAACCATTGTCCAACCTCGACGCCGCGTTGCGCGTGCAAACTCGCCTGGAGCTGTCGCGCCTGCACAAAGAGCTGCAGGCCACGATGATTTATGTGACCCACGACCAGGTTGAGGCCATGACCCTGGCCGACAAGGTGGTGGTGCTCAACGGCGGCAAGGTCGAGCAGGTCGGCTCGCCGCTGGAGCTTTATCACCACCCGGCCAATCTGTTTGTCGCAGGCTTTCTCGGCACGCCGAAAATGGGCTTCCTCAAGGGCAAGATCAGTCGAGTGGACAACGCCGGCTGCGAAGTCGAGCTGGATGCCGGAACGCGCATCAGTCTGCCGGTCAATGGCGCAGGACAGAGCGTTGGCGCGGCTGTAACGCTGGGCATCCGCCCGGAACACCTGAACCTTGCCCAGCGCGAAGATTGCCAGTTGCAGGTGATTGCCGATGTCAGCGAACGTCTTGGCAGCGACACGTACTGTCACGTGCGCACCCGTTCGGGCGAGGCGCTGACCATGCGTATTCGTGGCGACCTGGCCAGCCAGTACGGCGAGACGCTGAACCTGCACCTGGACAGTGCCCAATGCCACCTGTTCGACGCTCAAGGCCTGGTGATTGCCAAAGCCTTGCAGACTGTCGCCGCCTGAGTTCCGGAGAGCCCTTCATGAAACTGAACAAAAACAATCTGTCCCGACTGGACGCCGACATTGCCCTGCCCGCCTACACCGTCGACAGCACTCGCCAGGGCATTGCCCATATCGGCGTTGGCGGCTTCCATCGGGCGCATCAGGCGTTTTACACCGATGCACTGATGAACAGCGGCGAAGGCTTTGAATGGAGCATCTGCGGCGTCGGTCTGCGCCCTGAAGACAAAGCCGTACGTGACGCACTGGCGCAGCAGGACTATCTGTACACGCTCTACGAACTGGGCGACACGCCAGATACCGAAACCCGCGTCATTGCCTCGATCAGCGGCATGCTGCTGGCCGAAGACAGCACTCAGGCGTTGATCGACAAGCTGTCCAGCTCGGACATTCGCATCGTCTCGCTGACCATCACCGAAGGCGGCTATTGCATCGACGACAGCAATGGCCAGTTCATGGCGCATCTGCCACAGATCCAGCATGACCTGGCAAACCCGGACCAGCCAAAGACGGTATTCGGCTTCCTCTGCGCTGCACTGGCGCGCCGCCGTGCCGAAGGTACGCCAGCCTTTACCCTGATGTCCTGCGATAACCTGCCGCACAATGGCGCAGTCACTCGCAAGGCGCTGCTGGCATTTGCCACCTTGCGCGATGCCGACCTGCATGACTGGATCAAAGACAACGTCAGCTTCCCCAACGCGATGGTCGACCGCATCACCCCCATGACCAGCGCTGCTCACCGGCTGAAGCTGGCGGACGAGAAGCACATCGACGACGCCTGGCCGGTGGTCTGCGAACCGTTCGTGCAATGGGTGCTGGAAGACAAGTTCGTCAACGGTCGCCCGGCCTGGGAAAAGGTCGGCGTGCAGTTCACCGATGATGTAACGCCCTATGAGGAAATGAAGATCAAGCTGCTCAACGGCAGCCATCTTGCCCTGACCTATCTGGGCTTCCTCAAGGGTTATCGTTTTGTCCACGAAACCATGAATGACCCGCTGTTCGTGCGCTACATCCGCGCTTACATGGACCTGGACGTCACGCCGCAGCTGGCGTCGGTGCCGGGCATCGACCTGGAAGGCTATAAAGACACACTGATCGAGCGCTTTTCCAACCAGGCGATCGCCGATCAGCTGGAACGGGTCTGTTCGGACGGTTCGTCCAAATTTCCCAAGTTCACTATTCCGACGATCAATCGTCTGATCGTCGATCAGGGTAATTTCGAACGCGCCTCGCTGGTCGTTGCCGCGTGGGCGCTGTATCTGAAGGGTGTCGACGAGAACGGCACGACCTACAAAATTCCAGACCCGCGCGCCGAGTTCTGTCAGGCACTGGTGGCCGACGACGTGCTGATTACCCAGCGGCTGTTGCAGGTTGAGGAAATATTTGGCGTTGCCATTCCGAAATCAGCCGAGTTTGTCGCAGCGTTCGAGCAGAACCTCAATGACCTGCGCACGCTGGGCGTCAGTGGCACGCTGGAAAAACTTCTGGCCAACCGCCTTTGAGGTGCGCCCATGTTTCTTGGAATTGACTGCGGCACCCAGGGCACCAAGGTGCTGGTGCTCGATACCGAAAGCGGTACTGTGCTGGGCGAGGGTTCGGCCTCGCATAGCCTGATCAGCGACCATAACGGCCGCCGCGAGCAGGACGTAGGGCAATGGCTGAATGCGCTGCAACAGGCCACCCGCGATGCCTTGGCACAATCTGGCGTGTCGGGGCAACAGATTCTCGGCATCGGCGTATCGGGCCAGCAACATGGTCTGGTGCTACTCGATGCTCAAGGTGAGGTGCTGCGCCCGGCCAAACTGTGGTGCGACACTGAATCGGCTCCTGAAAACCAGCGCTTGCTGGATTACCTGGGCGGCGCGCAGGGTTCCCTGCAACGCCTTGGCCTGGTCATTGCGCCGGGCTATACCGTGTCCAAACTGCTGTGGACCAAGGAACAGTACCCGCAGCTGTTTGAGCGTATAGACAAGGTGCTGCTGCCCCACGACTACCTCAACTATTGGCTGACCGGCCGCTGCTGCACTGAATTCGGAGACGCATCGGGCACCGGTTATTTCAATGTGCGCACCCGTGAGTGGGACCTGCCGCTGCTCGCGCACATCGACCCGAGCGGCCGTCTGGGCAAGGCGCTGCCGCAATTGGTGCAAGCACACGAAGCGGTTGGCGTGCTGCGTCCTGAAATCGCCCGACTGCTGGACCTGAACCCCGCAGCACTGGTGTCCAGTGGTGGCGGCGACAACATGATAGGCGCCATTGGCACGGGCAATATCCAGCCCGGTCTGATCACCATGAGCCTGGGCTCGTCAGGCACTGTCTATGCCTACGCCGATGAGGCGCGGGTCAGCGAGCATGAGTCGGTCGCTACCTTCTGCTCATCCTCTGGTGGCTGGCTGCCATTGATCTGCACCATGAACCTGACCAATGCGACTACGGCAATTCGTGAGCTGTTCGCTCTGGATATCGCTGGTTTCAACCAGACCGTCGCCGAGGCTCCGATAGGGGCCGAAGGCGTGCTGATATTGCCTTTTCTGAACGGTGAACGCGTGCCCGCGCTTCCTGATGCCACTGGCAGCATCGTCGGGCTGGACAGTACCAATCTGACCCAGGCCAACCTGTCCCGCGCCGTGGTCGAAGGCACCACCTTCGGCCTTCGCTACGGATTGGATCTGCTGCGCGACAGTGGTATCAAAAGCGAGAAAATCCGCCTGATTGGCGGCGGTTCCAAAAGTGCGGTATGGCGGCAGATCGTAGCTGACATCATGAATACTCCGGTGATCTGTACCGACCACGCAGAAGCCGCCGCGCTGGGCGCGGCCATTCAGGCCGCATGGTGCTGGTCGCATGCCGACGGCAAGGCTGAGGGCCTGCAGCAACTGTGCGAACGCTGTGTAAGTCTCGATCAAAACAGTGAGACGCACCCCGTGGTGCATAATGTGGCCGCCTATCAGCAGGTCTATCAGCGTTATCAGGCGCAACTGCGCAAGTTTTGAACCGTTTTTTCATGGAGCTCTTATGTTTCTGGTTTGTGGCGAAGCACTGTTCGATATTTTTACCCGCGCTGATGACAGCGGTTCCCTGAACAGATTGGGGTTTGATGCGATTGCCGGCGGCTCTCCATTCAACGTTGCGATCGGGCTGCGCCGCCTGGGTGTGGAGGCAGGCTTCTTTGCCGGGCTGTCCACCGATTACCTGGGCCGCCGTCTGCGTGCCGTGCTGGAAAAGGAAACGGTCAATACCGATCACCTGGTTGAGTTCGACGCGCCCACGACACTGGCCATGGTCGCCGTGGGCAGCGACGGCTCGCCGACTTACAGCTTTCGCGGCGACGGCTGCGCGGACCGGCAGTTGCGCCTTGAACATCTGTCGGAACTCGATGCGCAGGTACGCGGCATTCACGTCGGCTCGTTTTCGCTGGTGGTGCAGCCGATTGCCGACACACTGCTGGCGCTGGTCGCCCGCGAAAGTGCGACGCGCCTGATTTCACTGGCCCCCAACGTGCGCCTCAACCCGGCACCGGACATTCAGCGCTGGCGCAGCCAGATCGCAGCGTTCGCCGAACATGCGCACCTGATCAAGGTCAGTGACGAAGATTTGCACCTGTTGTACCCGGACAGCGATCCACAAAAAATCGCCGAAGGCTGGCTCGGCAAGCGTACGCAACTGGTCATCGTCACCCGCGGCACGCAAGGTGCCAGCGTCTTTACCCGGCAGCATGGTACTTGGTCAGTGCCGGCAAAAACGGTGGTCACCGCCGATACCGTCGGGGCCGGGGATACTTTTCAGGCGGCGCTGCTGACCTTCCTCAGCGAGCGTCAGCTCGATACGCCAGAAGGCTTGTCGACGCTGTCACGGGAAACCCTGGACGAGATGCTGAATTTTGCCGTCGGCGCAGCCGCGCTGACCTGCACAAAGGTCGGACCGGATCTGCCGTATCGGCATCAGTTGGGGTGATTCAGTTTTCGACGAGAAACAAAAACAGCGGTACATCCGCAACATGTAACGCATGAAATAAAGTCTTCGTGAGCAAGCTCACTCCCACATTCCGAACCTGTTCCAAGCGGGAGAAGTTTCAGGATTCACTCCCATTTGGAAAGCATTCCATTTGTGGGAGTGAGCTTGCTCACGAAAGAGCCATTACAGTCGCCGAACAAGCAACCGAACCCACTGCCTGGTCAAGCCACCATCCCGGCCTTGATACCTCTGATGCGGGTGTTGATGTCATCCGCAACGTTGTTCTGCTTGTCCTTGAGCGCGTCCTGGACTTTCTGGTCAATGGCCAGTTGGTCCTGAGGTGCCATGGCGTCGTAGTCTTTCTGGGTGACGCCCGTCAGCTTCTCGCGCACTTTCTCTTCGGCCGTCTGCTTCAGAGAGTCCATGAACTTCTGTTCTACCGAACCCGTCGATGCAGTGTCAGTGGTGCTGGTGGCGCTGGCCACTGAACCGATGACACCGTTGTCGCGATCAGCCGTCTTTTCCGACAGTGACGAATCACCGGCAGACTTGAGATTGATCATCATCCGCGCGAAGGATTCGTTGTAACCGCTGTTGTCCTGCTTGCTGTCTTGCGATGTTGAATTGCTGACCGGCGTGGTAACCGGTGCCGAACCTGATGTCAGGCCAGCGGCGGCAACCGAGCTGAATGCGTCCTGAGACACCTCATCTACGGTTTTGCGCCCAACCACAGCCCGGGAAACAAGCTGCTCAAGCGCACTCGTGCCAATAATCATCTTTCACCTCCTGATGAACCTGTTGCGCAGGTTCAACAGCAAGTCCAGTGCCAAGTGCACAGTAAATCCATAAGTTACTGATTTTTTATAATTTAAATTCAGATACTCATGATCGGCACTGTCAAAAAAACCCATACATTCTGCCGTTTGCGGCAAACATTCACCGACACAGGCTGCTTTCAGCCTGCCGCACGACCGGTATTGACGTTCAACAGCTCGATCGGCAACGGTTCAGAGAAGTAGTAACCCTGCGCCTGGGTCGCGCCGATCTCGCGCAGCAACTCGAGTGTTTCCAGATCTTCGACACCTTCGGCGACGACGTTCAGATCAAGGGATTCGGCCATGCGTACGATGGCCCGCACGATGGCCCGGCTGCGTATGCTGGAGGCCAGTCCGAAGATAAACGATTTGTCGATTTTCAAGCCGCTGAAATGGTACTGATGCACATAGCTGAGCGAAGAAAACCCCGCGCCAAAATCGTCCAGCATGACCGACATGCCCTGCTCGGCCAGTTGCTTCATTGACAGGCGTACCTGCTCGGGGTCGGCCACCAGTGCCCCCTCCGTAAGTTCCAGGCACAGACGCCAGGGCGCAACATTCTGTTCAGCAAGCATCGCCAGCACTTCTGCAGCGAATGCCGGGCGGGTGATGCTGTAGCTGGAGCAGTTCACATGCACTGGCGGCCAGTGGCCGTTCTCGGGTTGCGCCAGGATGTTCACCACGCATTTGAGCATGTAGATATCCAGACGACCAATCAGGCGCAAACCCTCCAGCGCGGGCAAAAAGCTTTCCGGCCCGACGATCCGTCCATCCGGCATGCGCCAGCGGATCAACGCTTCGAACGCCAGTAACTCTCCGGTCCTTACACAGATGACCGGCTGAAAATAGGGGATCAGTTGATCAGTACGCTTCAGGGCCGTGCACAACGCTCCCTCTTGCTCGACCTGATCCGACACCTCCCGACGCAGAGCCTGATTGAACACGGCGAAGCTGTCACGCCCACCATTCTTGACCCGGTACATGGCGGTGTCGGCATCACGCAAGAGGTCTGCCGGCTCCTCATGAAAGCGGCTGTCAGCACCCACCACGCCGATGCTGCAAGAAGAAAAGACACTGTGATCGTCAATCACGAACGGTTGCTCGAAGGCGGTCAGGATCCGCTGGGCTATATCCGTACCGGCCTGTAACGGTGCATCGATGCTTAGCACCGCAAATTCGTCACCTCCAAGCCTGGCCAGCAGATCCCCTTCACGCATGCAACTGCGCAGCCGCTCGGCGGCCTGCACCAGAAGGATATCGCCGCAGTGGTGGCCAAGGCTGTCATTGATCATCTTGAAGCGATCCAGATCGATGAACATGACAATCAGCTGCTGGCCGTTCAGGCAAAAGTCTTGCCATGCCTGTTTCAGGCGATGTTGCAAGTGACTGCGGTTGGGCAACCCGGTCAACGAGTCGTGGGAGTTTTCATGCTGCAACCTGGCGTTGGCCTGGTCCAGCTCCCGGGTCCGGTCGCGAACCCGGGCTTCCAGGAGCACATTGGCGGTATGGATCGCTTCTGCCGCACTGCGGCGGGACAGTGCCGTGTCGATGTGGCGAGAGACAAAGGTCAGCAGTTCCTGATCACGCAAGGTATAGCTGACATCCTTCGAATAGCTTTGCACCACCAGGACGCCGCGCACTTGCTCGCCATCGAACAACGGAATGCCCAGCCAGGAAGAAGAACGACCAGTGTTTTTTTGCACCTCGATTTCGCCGAGGCTTTCCAGCCTGCGGGCATCGTCGTAATCGATCAGACAGGGTCGCCGCTGGCCTATCACATACTCGGTAAAGCCACGCTGCCCACGCCGTGAACGTGGCGGCGTGTGCTGGTATTCGTCGATGTAGTAAGGAAAGGTCACTTCGCCTGTGGCGCTGTCGTAAAGGGCGATGTAGAAATTGAGCGCTACCAGCAGCTCGCCGACAATCATGTGCAGGCTGCGAAACAGCTCATTCATGTCGCCGGGCTGGCTGGACAGCTCGGCAATCTGGAACAGGGCACTCTGCAAATGCTCGGCGCGTTCACGGTCGCGCACTTCCTGGCGCAGGGCGTCGTTGGCTGCCGAAAGCTGTTGCGTGCGCAGTGCCACAATCTGCTCCAGGTCGGTACGCCGCAACAGCCGGTCCAAGGCCATCGCCACATGTCGCGACACCACGGAAAACAACGCGCGATCCTGAGCACTGTAGACGCGGGACACGTCATAGACCTGCATCGCGACCATGCCGAATACTTCGTCCGAGGCGTTTTTCAAGGGCGCGCCCATCCAGAACTCCGGCAGACGCCCCACCCAGAAAAAACGACCTTCGGCTTTTGCCCGCTCGATACAGGCTGCTTCCAGAAACAAGGGTTGCCCGGTGCTCAAGACATACCCGGTGAGCGACATTCGATCGGCGTCGATGAATTCGAACGTCTCGTGGCCCATCGCTTCGTCATCGAAACGGTCGATGTAATACGGATAAGTGATCTTGCGGCTTTGCTGGTCATACAGCGCGACGTAGAAGTTCTCGGCATCGATCAGCGCACTCAACTGCTCATGAATACCCTGCAGAAAAGCCCCGCGATCCAGCGTGGAGCTGGCCAGCAGGCTGATTTCATAGAGAACCCGCTGGGTGTTCTGCGCCCGGATCAACGCAGCGGTCTGCAACAGTGAACCCAGTCTGGCAGCGAGATCCACCAGCGCGGGATGGTCTTTTTCAGCCATTGGCGCCAGCACCCAGCCCAACACGCCCTCGCCCTGCCCGGCGACTCGGCAATGAAGCTGCAATTGAGCACAGTATGTGTCGAAGTCTTCAGCAGCGATGTGCGCAGGCCAGACGACTGCAGGGTCGCCCTGCCCGAGCAGACATTTCAGCTCGCCTGCAGCGTAGGCCGCCCAGGCGATATCCGGTATCTGTTCCCGTGCAGCGCTCAAAAGTGCGTCGATGGGCGCGTGACTGGCGAATCTGTCATGGTTGGCAGCCAACGTGGTGTCTGGACTGAACGCTACGCTTGGGCATATACCCGTGGCCAGATGTGAGACTGTCATGGAAACACCAGATGCATGAGCCGACGACGGTCATCCGTAAAAATCATGACCAAAGGTAACAAGTGTGCTGCTGCATTGTTGCAAAGTTCATACCTTTTTGGCAGACCCTTTGCCTGTCAGATGACATCCATGTGACGTGGGGCACTACACGGCTGCCATACGGGTCAGATTCAGGTGTGTCGCGAGACCGCCAAGGTGAATGAGCAGGGCTCGGCTATGCTTGCTCGCGGCGTTACATATTCTTCCCCCACTGAACAGGTGACAGTCATGGTCAAGACTTACAGTTACGCAGCGCAGTCTGCTCAGGAAGTGCTCAAACCATATCAGTTCGAACGCCGCTCACCCGGTGCCGAAGACGTTCAGATCGACATTCTCTACTGCGGCGTTTGTCACTCGGACCTGCATACCGCACGCAATGAGTGGCACAACACACTCTATCCTTCGGTTCCGGGCCACGAAATCGTTGGCCGGGTAACGGCAGTCGGTGCAGACGTCAAACATTTCAAGGTCGGCGACCTCGCGGGTGTCGGCTGCATGGTCGACAGTTGCCAGCAATGTACACCCTGCGCAGAGGGTGACGAGCAGTATTGCGAGAGCGGCTTCACAGGTACCTACAACGGCCCGGTATTTGGCGGCGAGAACACCTTCGGCGGCTACTCCGACAAGATCGTGGTCAAGGAGAAGTTCGTCCTGCGCATCTCTCACGACGCCAATCTGGCCGCCGTCGCGCCGCTGTTGTGCGCAGGTATCACCACGTACTCGCCATTGCGCCACTGGAAGGTCGGCCCGGGCAAAAAAGTGGGCATTGTCGGGCTCGGAGGGCTCGGCCACATGGGCGTCAAGATCGCGCACGCCATGGGCGCTCATGTGGTGCTGTTCACGACATCGCCCGACAAGCGTGAAGATGGCTTGCGGCTGGGTGCCGACGAAGTTGTTGTATCCAAAGATGCTGCACAGATGGCAGCCCAGGCCAATAGCCTGGATTTCATCCTCAATACAGTCGCAGCACCGCATGATGTGGATGCATTTCTGTCCCTTCTCAAGCGTGACGGCACCATGACGCTGGTCGGCGCACCGGCAGAGCCGCACCCGTCTCCGGCAGTCTTCAATTTGATCTTCAAACGCCGCAGTCTGGCAGGCTCGTTGATCGGCGGCATTCAGGAAACCCAGGAAATGCTGGATTTCTGCGCCGAACACGGCATCGTTTCAGACATTGAAATGATCGCCATGCAGGACATCAACGAGGCTTATGAGCGGATGCTCAAAGGCGACGTGAAATATCGTTTCGTCATCGACATGGCCAGCCTCAAGCAGGAAATTCCTGCTGACTCAAACGCCGCATGATGCGGGCTGAATGCACCTGAAGAGCCTGGCGCTGCCATGGATGGCGGCGCGCACTAGACATGCCGTACGTCGCAAGGCATGAACTGACTACAGACAATAACCCACTGATACTCATACTCACTGTAAGTGTCGGCAACGGCTTGAAGCCCGCACTTGCGCCTGGCCCACCCTGCTTCATGCTGGCGTGAGCTTGTCCTGGCCAGAAAAATGAACTATTTATTACATTTTAGTGACTATCATTGACTGCCTTTGGGTCTCAAGTTCACGAAGTCCTTGCAGATACTCATGTCAACGGACGTTTTAACAGGTGAACAAATCATGAAACAACGAGCGACAGTCATCTGCAAACGCGACGGCCAGGTCCTCTACGTGCGCAAACCAAAATCGCGCTGGGCATTGCCTGGTGGCAAGATCGAGGCTGGTGAAACGCCTGCTCAGGCCGCCATGCGTGAATTGTGCGAGGAAACAGGCCTGAAAAATCTTGATCTGCTCTATCTCGAGGTTTATGAGAAAGATCAGGTTACTCACTACGTGTTCACTACGCAGGTCCCGACCTCAAGCGAGCCTTCGCCACAGAATGAGATTGCCGCTTGCAAATGGCTGGCTCCGAAGAAACTCGCAGACTTGAAGGCCAGCAGTGCGACCAAGACCATCGTCAAGTCATATGCCCAGCGGGCCTGAGAGCATTTCGAGCATCTGGCGCAACGCCAAAGGTGATCAGCCAGATCGGGTTGAACGGTCAGGCCTGAAGCTGTTCTGAGAGAGCAGACGGTTTATTACCTTCATCCCCGTCTCAGGAGATCCCCTATGACTCAGACCGCCCTGGTTGTTGGCGCAAGTGGCATTGTCGGCAGTGCAATCACACAGTTGTTACTGGAAAACGATTGGCAGGTTGCCGCCCTCTCCCGGAGTCCGTCAGTGCGGCCCTGGCTGATTTGAAGCCCACCCACGTTTTCATCACCACATGGTCGCGTCAGGCCACTGAAGCAGAGAACATCCGCGTCAATGCTTCGATGGTGCGCAATGTCATGGATGCTGTACGGCCCGCTGGCAGTGTGAAACACGTTGCGCTGGTCACCGGGCTCAAACACTACCTTGGCCCGTTCGAAGCCTATGGCAAAGGCACGCTGCCACAAACGCCGTTCAGGGAAACGCAAGCGCGCCTGGATATCGAGAACTTCTATTACGCGCAGGAAGATGAAGTCTTCGCTGCCGCCGAGAAAGACGGTTTTACCTGGAGCGTCCATCGCCCGCACACCGTGACAGGTGTCGCCGTCGGCAACGCGATGAACATGGCTACCACCCTCGCCGTCTATGCCTCGATCTGCAAGGCAACCGGCCGACCTTTCGTGTTCCCGGGCTCACGTGTGCAGTGGGACAGCCTGACCGACATGACCGATGCACGTCAGCTGGCCCATCAGCAACTGTGGGCCGCCACGACACCAGCTGCGGCCAATCAGGCGTTCAACATCACCAATGGCGACGTATTCCGCTGGAGCTGGATGTGGGGGCAGATCGCCGGGTACTTCGGCCTGCAGCCAGCCCAGTTCCCGATCCAGCCTGCGCCGCTGGAAACGCAAATGGCCGATGATCAGGCAGCCTGGACCGATATTGTCCGCGAGCATCAACTCAAGGAAGGTGATATCAACCGCCTGATTTCGCCATGGCACACTGACGCCGACCTGGGCCGTCCGATCGAAGTGGTTACGGATATGTCGAAGAGTCGTAAACTGGGCTTTGCGGCGTTCCAGGCGAGTGACGATGCGTTTTTCGAGGTATTTGAAAAGCTGCGCCGTGACCGACTGATTCCCTGAGGTAGCGTGCCCCTGCCAGCCTATACTGAAGCCCGGAACATCGGGCTCACACCACGGAAACACGACGAAAAACACGCAACAAAAAAGGGTCAACCTNNGGTTGACTCTTTTTTTACCGCCCAGCAGAGCGGATTTTGTTTGGTAGGCGCGATTGGACTCGAACCAACGACCCCCACCATGTCAAGGTGGTGCTCTAACCAACTGAGCTACGTGCCTGCTGTGGGTCGTCATTCTACGGATATCCAGATACCTGTCAACCTATTTTTTCTCTAAGCCTATGAATTACAGCGTTTTTTACCCGTTGACGGGAAGTGACTCTTTTTGCCTGTTGCTGGCAGAGCTTTTGGTTCTCGGGTACGATCGCCACATCGTCAAGAATATTAAACGGAGTCTCAGGATGGCAAATACGCCCTATCCGCAGTCCTACTATGCCGCTTCAGCCAATGCAGCCCCGGAACGCCCGGCGTTGCAGGGTGAAGTCGAGACCGACGTGTGCGTCATCGGCGCTGGCTATACAGGCCTGTCGAGTGCGCTGTTCCTGCTGGAGAATGGATTCCGGGTCACGGTGCTGGAAGCGGCAAAAGTCGGCTTTGGCGCGTCTGGGCGTAATGGTGGGCAGATCGTCAATAGCTACAGCCGTGACATTGATGTGATCGAGCGAACCGTCGGGCCAAACCAGGCGCAGTTGCTGGGGCAGATGGCCTTTGAGGGCGCATCCATCATTCGCGATCGGGTTTCCCGCTACGGTATTCAGTGCGACCTGAAGGATGGCGGTGTATTTGCAGCGCTGACAGGCAAGCAACTGGCGCATCTGGAAGCCCAACAACGACTGTGGGAGCGTTACGGCCACACCGGCCTTGAGCTGATGGACAAGCGCCGGATCAACGAAGTCGTTGCCTGTGATCAATACATCGGCGGGCTGCTGGACATGACCGGCGGCCATATTCACCCGCTCAATCTGGCGCTGGGTGAAGCGGCTGCGGTCGAAACCCTGGGCGGCACGATTTACGAGCAGTCGGCGGCCATTCGCATCGAGCGCGGTGCCAACACTGTAGTTCATACTGCGCAAGGCAAGGTCCGTGCGAAATTCATCATCGTGGCCGGCAACGCCTATCTGGGCAATCTGGTTCCGGAGCTGGCTGCCAAGTCGATGCCTTGTGGCACTCAAGTGATCACCACAGAGCCGCTGAGCGATGAACTGGCCAAAACACTTCTGCCGCAGGATTACTGCGTCGAGGACTGCAATTACCTGCTGGATTACTACCGCCTCAGCGCCGACAAGCGCCTGATCTTCGGCGGCGGCGTGGTCTACGGTGCCAGAGATCCCGCCAACATCGAAGCCATTATCCGGCCGAAGATGCTCAAGGCGTTTCCACAGCTCAAGGATGTGAAGGTCGACTACGCATGGACCGGCAACTTTCTGCTGACACTGTCTCGCCTGCCTCAGGTTGGCAGGCTTGGCGACAACATCTATTACTCACAGGGTTGCAGCGGACACGGCGTGACTTATACGCATCTGGCGGGCAAGGTACTGGCCGAGGCGTTGCGCGGTCAGGCAGAGCGCTTTGATGCGTTCGCCGACCTGCCCCACTATCCTTTCCCTGGCGGGCAGATGCTGCGCACCCCGCTTACTGCGTTGGGCGCCTGGTATTACAGCCTGCGTGACAGGTTGGGTTTTTAAGTTCGCTGACAGTAAAACGGCACCTTGNACCTTATCGGTGCCGTTTTTGTTTGTGCCGCGTTTATTTCATTTAACGCCGCGTGCCAGCGTTCGTTTCGCCTCGCCCGCCGCCTGCTCCTGTCCGGATTTCGATAAAGCTTCAGCGGCCTGCAACCAGCGCTGCTGATCGACGTTGGCGGGCAGCTGCCGGGGCGACTGAACCAGCACCGCCCAACTGCCGGCCTCTTTCCACGCCGATGTGAAGCGGCTGAAACTCATTGAATAGCGACGATCCATGCCTGCATTCAACAACACCGTCTCCTTTACCCGGTTGTAACCAATCAACACGGCATAACGTGGGCTCTTCCACAGTGCAGAGCCCTGGGAAAAGCGCAGCATGACCGGATAGCCCGCCGACACTTGAGTCAGCAGGTCGTGTAATTGACCATCAAGCGGATAGACCATGAACCCGTATTCCCGCGCAACCTTCTGCATATTCTGTTCGAGCCGGTCTTCGGCACCTGGCAGTTGCAGCGGCTTGTCGAGCAAGCCGGGCGTGGTCTGCACCTGTTGGTTGGCCAGCATGCTTGCCAGCACCATTGGTCCGCTCTGGTAGGCGTTCCCACGGAAGAACGGCACCGACGTCAGTTCGACCCGGTCCGGAAGGCGTTTCATCTCGGGCGTGACCATTGAAGAACAGCCGACAAGACCCATGAGCAAGGCTAAAACCAGCCATGAACGTAATGCACCGGCAGTACCGGAATAGAAAGAGACCGACAAGATGTTCACTCGCTTCAACTGATGCCGGGCAACCCACGACCCGGCCTGGACACCGATCATAGAGCTCTGGGGGTTCAGGGTATAGTCAGGCACTGCGGCTTATCGGGCCGAATGGAGAAAATAGTTCATAGCCCTGCGCCACTGGTCAATTAACCGAAACATGCCCCGTACTAGACTGTCAGTTATCAAGACCGCAACAAAAGCAGGAATGTGGAGGCACTTATGAGCCTGGAACTGACAATCGTGATGCTGCTCGCTTCGTGGCTTGCTGTAGCCAGTGCCATGCTGTGGGGCGTAATGCGCATATCCCGTCGCCATCACCAGCCGCACAGTGCAGCGCCACCTGCGGTAAAACGGCCGAACCTGGTAAAGGCTGTCAAAGTACCCGCTGCTGTGGCCAGCTGATAGTTCGTTGTGCCGCTCGAATAAAGTTGTCGGCAGTGGAAATGCAAAAAGGTCGACCCGAGNNCGGTTACCCGGGTCGACCTTTTTTCAGCCTGGCCTGCTATCAGTGCGCGGACACCTGAGCAGCAGCCTTTTTGCGTCTTGCTCTGCGTACCAGCATGTTCAGGCCTTCAATGGCTGCCGAGAAGGTCATGGCAGCGTAGATGTAGCCCTTGGGTACATGAGCGCCAAAGCCTTCGGCGATCAGCGTCATACCGATCATGATCAGGAAGCCCAGGGCCAGCATGACCACCGTCGGGTTATCGTTGATGAACTTCGCCAGCGGGTTAGCAGCAACAAGCATCACGACGACGGCAGTAATTACAGCAATGACCATAATAGGCAAGTGTTCGGTCATGCCCACGGCAGTGATGATACTGTCGATGGAGAACACCAGATCCAGCATCAGGATCTGCACGATGGCCGCGCTCATGCTCAATGCCACGACCGAACCCAGGGCTTTCTCTTCTTCGGTCTTGACGTCCATGCTGTGGTGAATTTCCGTCGTCGCTTTCCAGACCAGGAACAGGCCACCAGCGATCAGAATCATGTCCTTCCACGAGAACGCCTGGCCGAATACCTCGAATACCGGCTCTGTCAATTGCACGATGTACGCCACGGTGCTGAGCAAGCCAAGGCGCATCACCAGCGCCATACCGATACCCAGTTTGCGGGCCTTTTCTCGTTGGTGCTCAGGGAGCTTGTTGGTGATGATCGAGATGAAGATCAGGTTATCGATACCCAGTACGACTTCCATGACCACCAGTGTTGCCAGCGCGATCCAGGCTGCCGGACTTGTTGCGAATTCCAATAGGTATTCCATAGATCACTGCCCTGCCTGAGCCAATATTAGTTGTAAGTCAGATTTATTTATCGGTCGTATTTTCGGTTTCAGCCGAGCTTTGTGGTGGCTGCTGCACCGAAAGTTCCTGTTTTGCCTCATCAATGGCCTTGGTTGCGGCTTGATGTGTTTCGTCAATCGCCTGTTTTGCAGTGTCGGCTGCTGCATTCACCACATGCTTGGTGGATGACTCTATCTGATCGCATCCTGCCATTACCAGCAGCGAGCAGCCCAGCAGCGCAGCGTAAAGGGTTTTATTCATGGCTTCCTCGTTAAGCAAGGCTGGGCGGCGTGTTCAGCCAGGCGTTGGAAGCAGATTCTAGACATTTTGAAACATACGGAAAATTCGATTTTATAAGGCTTATACTTCGGTTTTACCGAATCGGCAGAGATCATGCTCAATTACCGTCAGCTTCACTATTTCTGGGTAGTAGCCAAAACCGGGAGCATCGTGCGCGCCTGCGAGCAGTTGAATCTCACCGCGCAGACCGTCAGCGGACAGATAAGCCTGCTGGAGGCGTCACTGGGTGTCGATCTGTTCCAGCGCGTAGGCCGACAACTGGAAATGACTGAAGCGGGTCGCCTGGCCCTGCCTTACGCCGAACAGATGTTTCAGTTGGGCAATGATCTGGAAAACCTGCTGCGCTCGCAGCCCGATGAACAGCAACTGCTGTTGCGCATCGGAGTAGCTGATGTGGTGCCCAAGTCCATCGTGTACCGGTTGATTGCCCCGACCATGAACCTCAGCGAGTCCATTCGCATCACCTGCCGGGAAGACAAACTGGAAAGGCTGCTGGCAGACCTGGCAATCCAGCGTCTGGACCTGGTGATCTCGGACAGCCCCATGCCGCAGCACCTGGATATCAAGGGCTACAGCCAGAAACTGGGAGGATGCGGGGTCAGCTTTTTTGCGACCCGTGAAGTGGCAGAACGTATCGGGAGTGGCTTTCCGCAGTGCATGCACGGTGCGCCGCTGCTGATTCCAGGCCAGGAAACCGTCGTTCGCGGCCGGCTGATGCGCTGGTTTGCCGAACAGAGCATCCAGCCGCGCATCATCGGCGAGTTCGATGACAGTGCGCTGATGAAGGCGTTTGGCAAATCCGGCAGCGGTGTCTTTGTTGCACCCAGCGTCATCGCCGATGAGGTGCAGAGCCAGTATGGCGTACAACTGATAGGCCACACTGATGCGGTGACCGAATCCTTCTACGCCATCACCGTAGAGCGCAAGGTCAAACACCCTGGCGTTGTCGCCATCGCCGAAAGCGCACGAAACCAGTTGTTTACCGACGCAAGTCAGGCTGCAAGCGGGCCGGAATCACGTCTGATCAACAGCACTGCCAGCACAATCGCAACCACGATAATGCCAGCGGCAGCGAAACCGACGTTCCCCAGACCGAGATGATCGATGACCCTGCCGCCGATCATCGCACCAATCCCGATGCCAAGATTCGCTCCGGCGATGTTAAGCGACGCCGCGAACGCAGGTGCTTGCGGTGCGGCCTTGATCAACCGGACATGACTGACCAGAAACAAGGCGGCCTGGGTGATACCCCATATTGCCAGCGCGACTGGCAAGGCGAACACCGAGTGGATGCTGGGCACCACAGCGACCATGCCGACCACCATGAAGGCGCAGAATACCAGGCTGGCAATCAGCGGATGCCGGTCAACCATGCGCCCGCCCAGCGAGTTGCCGAGCAAGCCGACCGCGCCAAACCCCATCAGGCACCAGCCCACCAGGCTGCCATCGAACCCGGCGAGACGCTCCAGCATGTCCGCCAGATAGGTGTAGGCGGTGAACATGCCGCTGAATACCAGTACCGACAGCAGCACATGCCCCTGCATCATCCGGCTGCGCAAAATACCGAACTGGTTGAGGATCGACACCGGATTTTTCTTCGCCGCGGTCCGTGGCAGATAGACCGCCAGCAATAGAGCCTTGGCAAATGCCAGACCGGCGAGCACCAGAAACGCACTGCGCCAGCCGAAAGCATCGGAAATCAAAGTACCTATGGGAATGCCGAACACCGTGGCGCAAACGATGCCGAAACCGATTCTGGCAATCGCCCTGCCAGCGAACTGCGGCCCGACGATGTCCACGGCGGTTTCACTGGCCAGCGCCCAGAATACCGGCAGCCCCAACGCAGGAATCAGCCGCGCCAGCCCCATCACGGCAATATTGGGTGCCAGCGCTGCCAGTAGATTTGAAAAGCCGAATAGCACAAGAATGCTGATGAACAGACGCTTGCGCTCGAAACGCGAGAAATAAGCAGTCAGAAAAGGACCGAACGCTGCAACCGTGAATGCGAACAGGGTGACCAGCAGCCCCGCTTGCGAAACCGTGACATCCAGATCGCGGGCAACCGCAGGCAAAAGACCGACAATGACGAATTCTGTGGTCAGCACGGTAAAACCGGCGGCCGACAACAGAAGTATGGGCAACAACATGAATACTCCAGAACAACACTACAGCCCGAAAAACAGGGCTGACACCCCAACAACTCTCGTTGCCACGCTCCGCGTGGTAATGCATTTCGTGACGCTCTGCGTCAGCCAATGCATGCCAATGCGGAGCATTGGCACGATAGTCAGTTGGATTTGCGCATAACGGCGAGGGACGAGAACATCAGCGAGGCTTCAGCCCCGCATGTTTCAGAATCAGAACTTGCCCATGAAGTCGCGCTTGCCGATTTCAACGCCGTTATGGCGCAGCAGGTCGTAAGCGGTGGTGACGTGGAAGAAGAACTGCGGCAAGGCGTAGCTGAGCAGATAAGCCTGACCGTTCAGACGCTTTTCCTTTTCAGTGCCGGGGCGCAGGACGATTTCGATACCCTCCTTGCCGTCGACCTGTTCGGGAGTGATGCTGCCGATGAACGCAAGCGTCTTGGCAAGCAGTGCCTGCAGTTCGGCAAAGGTGGTTTCGGTGTCATCGTATTGCGGGATCTCGACGCCTGCCAGGCGGGCCGAAGCACCCTTGGCAAAATCGACGGCAATCTGCACCTGACGGGTAAAAGGCAACATGTCCGGGAACAGACGCGCCTGCAGCAGTGCTGGCGGCTGGATTTTCTTCTCGGTCGCGTAGGCTTCGGCCTTGGTCAGAACATCGCTCAGCGCATTGAGCATTTGCTGGAAGACAGGAATGGAAGCGGCGTACAGGGAAATAGACATGACATATCCTGATTGAGAAAGGCGCAATTATAGACCCACCTGACGGCAAACACCGTGACACTTTTCAGCGACCCTGCAGATCAGTGCAACAGACACTGGCAATAATGTGCGCCACGCCCTACGCTGATCCACCGCCATCACTCAGGGAAGCGTCATGTCCATTGAATCGTCCTCCTCCGAATCCTCCCCGAATGCCGACGCCCTGCACCTCAACAGCTCTGAAGTGCGTGTTCTGGGCTGCCTGATCGAGAAACAGGCGACCAACCCAGAAACCTACCCGCTGACCCTTAATGCACTGGTACTTGCCTGCAACCAGAAGACCAGTCGCGATCCGGTCATGAGTCTGACTCCGGGCCAGGTCGGGCAGAGCCTGCGCGCTCTTGAGGGTCGAGGCCTGACGCGTCTGGTGATGGGCAGTCGCGCTGATCGCTGGGAGCACCGGGTCGACAAGGCCGTTGAGCTGGTCCCCGCGCAGGTGATACTGACCGGCCTGTTGCTGCTGCGCGGCCCGCAAACCGTCAGCGAACTGCTCACGCGCAGTCACCGTATGCACGATTTCGAGGACAGCGAGCAACTCATCCATCAACTGGAACGGCTCATCGCCAGAGGCCTGGCGATGCTCGTACCCCGCCAGCCCGGTCAACGGGAAGATCGTTACATGCACCTGCTGGGCGACCCGGATGATCTGCAAGAGCTGCTTGCAGCCCGACAACACGCGCCTGAGCGTAGTGCGGCAAACCCGGCTGCCAGCCAGCGTCTTGATGAGCTGGAAGCGCGCGTCGCTGCCCTTGAAGAGCGCCTTGCCAGACTGGAGTGATGCCCGGCGTTCCCCGTCCGGCCCGGCGCGCAGGCTAAGGCTATACAGCCCTGGCGAACGCCGCAGCCTGTTGATACTGCTCATCGGTCGGGCGGACGCCGGTATACAGCACAAACTGTTCCAGTGCCTGGATCGCCGCGACTTCATCGCCGCTCACGACGCGCTTGCCCAGGCGACGTGCAGCCTGGATCAGCGGCGTTTCGGCCGGGGTGGCCACCACATCGAAGATCGTCTCGGCCGCATCGATGGCCTGCAAGTCAAACGATAACTCGTCAGCCTGGGCACCTTGCATGCCTAGCGGCGTGACGTTGACCAGTAAAGGTGGTCGCACGCTTCCCAGCTCCGCCTGCCAGCGAAAGCCACACGCCTCGGCCAGGCGTCGACCGGCCTGCTCGTTGCGGGCCACGATCAGGCCATCGGTGAAACCCGCATCGCGCAACGCGAACGCAACCGCCTTGGCCATGCCCCCGCTGCCGCGCAGGGCAAATGCGCTACGAGGGACGGCGTGGCTCTCCATGAGCTGCGCAACCGCGATGTAATCCGTGTTGAACGCCTTCAAATGCCCGTCGGTGTTGACGATGGTATTGATCGACTGGATGGCGGCGGCGGAAGCATCAAGTTCGTCGACCAGTTCAATGCAGGCTTCCTTGAACGGCATCGAAACCGCACTGCCACGTATCCCCAGCGACCGAATGCCCGCCACGGCAGCGGCAAGATCATTGGGTGAGAAGGTCTTGTAATAGAAGTTAAGGCCCAACTGCTGATAAAGATGATTGTGGAAACGCACGCCAAAGTTGCCGGGACGGGCGGCCATGGACATGCACAACAATGTGTCTCTGTTTGCAGTAATGGGCATACGGGTTTCCTCCAGACGGTAATGGCTTGAATATTCGATAAAAGCGTATGCTACGCACCAGTGAACGCGAGGACACGCGCCGCACACCTTACATAAAATTTACTCAGCACTTTCGCAGATTCTTACAATTTCGATGTCATAGTGTTATCCCGTGGCAGTGCTTGAGAGTGATGCAGGCGCGCGACAACGGGTTGAGAGCGAGGAACAATCATGATTCGTCAAATCCCCAAGATCGCCTTGTTTGTAGGTGCCCTGGCCCTTGCTGGCCAGGCGAATGCTGACCGTGGCTGGGGTGGCCCTGCCGTGGTAGGTGCTATCGTAGGCGCTGCCGTTGTCGGGGCGGCGGTATCTTCAAGTCGCGATAGAACCGTGTACGTAGAGCGCGAGCCGGTTTATGTGCAACAACAGCCGGTCTACTACGCACCACCACCGGTCTATTATCAGCCGGCCCCGGTCTACCAGGTTGTCGAGCGCTACCCACCGCCTCCACCGCCAGGCTACTACCATCGCTACGGGCCACCACCAGGCCCGGGCTATTACTACGGCCCGCCACGCGGCCGCTGGTAACCAAAAAAAAACCCNNTCTTCAGGCGGGTTTTTCATTGGTGTGCTCACACTATCGCCTGCCGATGCAATGTGCCCGACCCTCGTTGCTATCAATGACCACTATTGAGACTGTCGATTTCTACCTTTCCCGATCGGCCACTACAGTAGCGGCATGGATTGAGGAGGCAGTTATGACCAAGGTACACATCATGTCCGTCGTCGGCAGTGCAGTTCCAGCGCCGCTCAGAGAGCGAGGTCTGCTGGCCTGCTGGTACCTGATTCAGGATGGCGAGCCGGTCAGCGGCCCTCTGGCGTCTTTGCCTGTCGCCGAAGAGTTGTCCCGGCGAATGCAGTGCCAGCCCCTCAACAGCTGATTTTTTCTGCGAACCTCGTGCGTTGCTCCGCACATCCCCTTGCCCGCCTCTTTGAAGGCGGGCTTTTTTTGAGCCAGGGAAAGCAGACGATCCGCCTCAGCCGCGCTCGGCCATAGCGGCATTGACCTGACAACGATGCGCCAGCTTCTGCAGGCGCTTTTCCAGTGCCATGAACACCACACGGTCGGTCCGACCACTGTCGAGTTCATCGATCAGGTCATTGGCAACCTGACGCAACTCGTGAGCCAGCACCACGCGATCATCGTTCAGGTCCTGTTTGTGAGACTCGAACAGGCGATGCAGGTAGTCCTGCAATGTGTATTTCAAGCTGTGCCGGTCAGTGGCGCGTAGGTGCGTCAGGTTGAGACTGATACGGCCCTGCAATTCGCTTAGCTCGCCACACAGATACTGCATGCGCCGTGCGTAGCCAACTTCACGGTCACGTACCTGCTTGCGCGCCTGCTCCGCTTCCTGCTTGCGCTGAATGGCGGGTACAGCCACGGCAACCATCAAACCGACGATCAGGCCAATGGCCTGCATCCAGCCTGCCCAGTCACTGGGGCGTGATGTAAAGCCGACACCCAGCAGCAGGATGACAACCAGCGAAGCGATGATCACCAATACTGCGTAATCCTTGCTGACAAACCCCTTGAGCATTGCATGACTCCTTGAATCGGTGACCTGAATGGCATGGAATGCTAATCGGTGCAGGCCTTTCACACCACGACTATTCAACTGTGGTTCGGTTTTAAACAGGTTTGAGAGCAAAAAGCCACTTAACCGCAACTTAACGAAATCCCGTTTCCTGCATTTATTAATGAAACGCCCTACGACACCCATCGACATACCGCAAAGTCTGCTCATAAAATGCAGCGTTTTGACGCGATCCCTTCCATTACCACTTTTATCGAGTGAGCCTTGCTCTTGAAAATTCGTCTGTCTCTTCTGGGCCTATTATTTGTACTTACCGGCCCGGCGCTTTCCACTACCACGCTGGCAAACGAATCCGCTGTTCTGAATCGTGATCCTTCCAATCTGCACCTCGCCTCAGGCAGCGCAATGGTCATCGACCTGCAAACGGACAAGGTCCTGTACTCCAGCAACCCGGACGTGATTGTGCCAATTGCCTCGGTCACCAAACTGATGACCGCGATGGTAGTCCTTGATGCCAAACAATCGATGGACGAAGTCATACCGGTCAATATCTCCCAGACCCCGGAAATGAAAGGTGTCTTCTCCCGGGTCAAACTCGGCAGCGAAATGAACCGCCGCGACATGTTGCTGATCACCCTGATGTCGTCGGAAAACCGCGCTGCGGCGAGCCTGGCGCACAGCTATCCCGGTGGTTATCCCGCGTTCATTCTGGCGATGAATGCCAAGGCCAAGGCACTGGGCATGAAACATACCGCCTATGTCGAACCTACCGGCCTGTCGGTTTACAACGTATCCACCGCACGCGACCTCACCAAGCTGGTGATGGCGGCACGCAAATACCCGATGCTCAGTGAACTGAGCACCACCGAGCAAAAGACGGTGACGTTCCGCAAACCGACCTACACCCTGGGTTTCAGCAATACCGACCACCTGGTGCGCAAGGACAACTGGGATATCAAACTGACCAAAACCGGCTTTACCAATCAGGCCGGCCACTGCCTTGTGCTGCTGACCAGCATGGCCAACCGTCCGGTTTCCGTGGTTATTCTCGATGCTTTCGGCAAGTACACCCACTTCGCTGACGCCAGCCGTATACGCAAGTGGATGGAAACCGGCCAGAGCGGCCCGGCACCTGAAGTTGCCCTGCAGTACAAGAAAGAAAAGAATCTGGTCATGAGACAGACCGGTATTCAAGCCAAAGACTGACGGGTACGTGCGCCAAAAAAACGGTCGCGATGCTTGCACATCGCGACCGTTTTTATTTACCCGTTGCGCACTCAGTTGTACTGAGTGACCAGCTTGGTGTTCAGGTAAGCCTCAATGGCCTCGGTGCCGCCTTCGGAACCGTAACCGGAATCCTTGATCCCACCGAACGGGACTTCCGGCAAGCCGATGCCCTGATGGTTGATCGACAGCATGCCCGCCTCAATGTAAGTACTCAGCGCCTGAGCGGTCTTCATCGAGGTCGTGAACGCATAGGACGCCAGCCCGAACGGCACCCGGTTGGATTCGGCAATCGCCTCTTCCACTGTGTCGAACGGCACCAGCAGCGCAACCGGCCCGAAAGGTTCTTCGTTCATGATGCGCATTTGCGGTGTCAGGCCACTCAATACGGTTGGCTCGAAGAAATAGCCCGCCCCCTCGACAGCCTTGCCTCCGGCAGACAGGGTTGCACCGCCACGCACAGCGTCTTCGATCAGATCGACCAGCGCAGGAATACGTCGCTCGTTGGCTACCGGCCCCATGGTGGTGCCCGCCTCCAGACCGTTGCCCACCTTGATCTCGCGGGTCAGGCCCACAAATCTCTCGGTGAACGCATCCAGCACCTTGCGTTGCACCAGAATCCGCGTCGGCGATACGCAGACCTGTCCGGCATTGCGGAACTTCGCGGTGGCCAGCACGCGCGCAGCAAGGTCGATATCAGCGTCATCGAACACCAGCGCCGGCGCATGACCACCCAGCTCCATGGTTGCCCGCTTCATATGTTTTCCGGCGAGCGCAGCCAGTTGCTTGCCGACCGGTGTCGAACCGGTAAACGTGACCTTGCGAATCACCGGATGCGGGATCAGGTAGCCAGAGATTTCAGCCGGATCACCGTAGACCAGACCAATCACGCCTGCCGGAACACCGGCATCGGCAAACGCCCGAATCAGCTCGGCAGGCGACGCCGGAGTTTCTTCCGGAGCCTTGACGATGATCGAGCACCCGGCTGCCAGTGCAGACGACAACTTGCGCACCACCTGATTGATCGGAAAATTCCACGGTGTGAACGCCGCAACAGGACCGACCGGCTCCTTGACGACCTTCTGCTCAATGGCCACGCCACGCGAAGGCACGATACGGCCATAGCTGCGACGTCCTTCCTCGGCCAGCCAGTCGATGACATCAGCGGCAGAAAGGGTTTCCATCCGCGCCTCGGCCAAGGGCTTGCCCTGCTCCTGGGTCATGATCCGGGCAATGTTGTCGGCACGCTCGCGAATCAGGTTCGCGGCTTTCTGCATCAGCTTGTAGCGATCATAGGCCGAGGTGGCGCGCCAGGTGGCAAAGCCACGCTCGGCGGCCGCCAGGGCTTCGTCAAGGTCGGTGATACCGGCATGTGCCACACTGCCCAGCGACTGGCCGGTTGCAGGGTCTATGACCGGAATGGAACGTCCATCGCGGCTCGCGCGCCATTGGCCATCGATATAAAGCTGTACGTCTGGATACATGAAAATCTCCATAGGTAATTGAAAAAACGGCGTTACTGAGCGATCAGACTCGCTGCTCGGCACCAGCCATTGGCAAAGGGGCCTCGATGTCGTGCTCGCCGCCCATGGCTTCGTATTTCTTGCGCAGGGCCCTGAGGTCCTTCTGCGTGAGGCCGTCGAGGTTCAGCAACGAGTTCTGCGCATCCTTGGTGACGCGCAACAGCTCGTCGACTTTCAGGTGCAGGACATCGTTGTCACGGTTCTGCGTGTTCTGGATCAAGAACACCATAAGGAAGGTAATGATGGTAGTCGACGTATTGATGATCAACTGCCAGGTATCGTTGTAATGAAACCACGGACCGGTGAATGCCCAGAGACAAATAAGCACGACGGCTGAAGCAAAAGTGGCCGGGCTGCCGGCCCATTTCGAAAGGGATTGGGAAAATCTGGAGAACTTCATTAACAACTGCCTGAACACGGGATGTCTTACATGGACACCGCTAACGCATTGAAATTTCTTGCAACAGTTGGATCCGTTCAGCTTACTGACAGGCTTCAATGCCCATTCAAACCCGGAAAGGTGTGTATCCGCAGTGGCACCGGACCATACATCGCGCCTGATGCGGGAGAAACGGCACCCGCCGGGCAGCGCTTCAACCGCACAAACGTTCTATGAATTCACAGGATCGGCTTGCCGCCCGTCACTGCATAGCGCGAGCCGGAAATGTAACTGGCTTCGTCCGAGGCCAGCAAAACGTAGATGGGAGAAACTTCCACCGGCTGGCCTGGACGGCCCAGCGGGGTCTCGCTGCCGAAGCTTTTGACGTCTTCGTCGGTCATGGTCGCCGGGATGAGTGGCGTCCAGATCGGGCCAGGGGCCACGCTGTTCACGCGGATACCCTTGTCGCCCAGCAACTGCGCCAGGCCACCGGTGAAATTGGCAATCGCGCCTTTGGTGGTCGCATACGCCAGCAGCGTCGGTTTGGGCATGTCCGAATTGACCGAACTGGTGTTGATGATCGAACCACCCCTCGGCATATGCGGGACCGCGGCTTTGCAGATACGAAACATCGCAGTGATGTTGATATCGAAGGTCTTGACCCACTCTTCGTCGGAGATTTCTTCCAGCGTCTCGTGATTCATCTGGAACGCGGCGTTGTTGACCAGCACATCGATACGGCCAAATTCAGCCACCGTCTTGCTCACAATGCCTTCGCACTGTTGCTTCTGGGCCAGATCACCCGGCAACAGCAGACACTTCCTGCCGGCCTCTTCGACCCAGCGCTTGGTTTCTTCCGCGTCTTCATGCTCGTTCAGGTACGAGATTGCAACCTGCGCGCCTTCTCGTGCAAAGGCTATGGCGACAGCGCGACTGAATCGCCCCGGGTTTCTCGGAGA
>NZ_LJQT01000237.1:0-2685 GCF_001400515.1 Pseudomonas meliae
GGTAAAACGTGTTTGGTCGCAGTACCTGGCGGCTAAGGCAGATGTCTGAGGCGCTGCCTTGGTCCAGTGCCCGTTTGTGACCTTGCTGAAGCATTTTCAGTCTCTTGGTCAACAGTATTAACCCCTTTTCATTAGGCACAAAAATGCTCGATTTATCCGCAGAGCAACACCAACTGGCGAAGATAGTCCATGACTATGCCAGCCGATTTCCATCGACAGAAGGCGGCGATAGCCAGCTACTACAGGGCTGCTATGACTATATGATGGCTTTCAAACAGGTACTCGACAGCTCATCAAAAATCCAAATGGACTATATATGCCTGCAATATCCAGGATTTTTTCGCTTCGCAAAAATGATGGAGTTGCTGGCCCAAGGTATTGCTGATGGCGTCATTCAGGTACCGGAAGAACACTAAAAGTGACAGACCAGAAAATTCTGGCGGTTATGACGATTGAAATCAGCTTAAAGTACTTTAAAATCCGTTTTCTGAAGCGCCCTCATTGGGGAAGATCACAAGCAAAAGTCCAGGAGCAAGTCCCATCGCTATCTTCCACGCCAATACCAAACCGATAGCACGCAATGCCGGACGTTCGTCCGTTGCTGCTGCGGCCTACCGTTCTGGTACCGAGCTGGTCGATATGCGTACCGGTCTCGTCCATGACTACACCTGGCGCGATGGTGTTTTTTACACAGAAATCATGTTGCCAGACGGCACCAGTGCCGAGCGCAATGCTCTGTGGAACGCCGCCGAATCCGCAGAGAAGCGCAAGGATGGCCGGACAGGTCGCGAGTGGATCATCGCGCTACCTGCCGAACTGGATGAAAACGCGCGCCAAGAACTGGCCTCTGCGTTTGGCATCGAGCTGGCCACCCGTTACGGCGTTGCCGTTGACTTGGCCATCCACTTGCCCAATCGTGAAGGCGACAACCGCAACCACCATGCCTTTGTGATGACCACTACCCGGCAGGTCAGCCGTGATGCAACTGGTCTGCTGGTGATGGGTGAAAAGTCCACCATCGAGCTTTCGGATACCAAACGCCGCAGCGTGGGCCTTGGTTCCGCAGCAGATGAAGTGGTCGCCATACGCCAGTTGTGGGAGCGGATGGCTAACCGCGCCTTGGAGAACGCTGGTTCAGATGCCCGGATCGATTCACGGAGTCTCAAGGCGCAGGGCCTAGATCGCGAGGCGACCATGCATCTGGGGCCGGTGGCCAGCGACATGGAACGCCGCGGAAAGGCCTCTGATCGGGGCGATGGCAACCGGCAAGTTGCTGTGAACAACGCGATGCTCGAGCAGATTTAATGAAGGCCCGTGGATTTCTGAAGCTGTGACAACTGACGTAGCGAAGGCGAAATGACGCGCGCTAGCCATTTGTCATCCAAAGGCGGAATGGCACCTAATTGTTCTGCTATGTACACACATTGCAGCAAGGTTTGCTCCAGTAGCAGATAGGGCGCACCGGTTTCGTCTTCCGACATTTCCAAGACAGACGGTGACGTTGTCGCCTTTGTGGCCTTCTTGGCATGTTCTGCGGCAAATTTCATATCCAAACGCTCTAGCCTCGACTCACTAGAGACCGTCACAACGGGTTTACCCCATTGCTTGTTAAGCTCGGCTTTGCTCCACCAGGTAGAACCTAACGGTGCCACCAGTTTCGCTTCATCTAAACTCCATAGCGCGTCTAACATCTGCTCCAGACTGAGCATAACCATGCGCTCACCATTGACCTCCAATTCGAAGGCCAGCCGCTCTGGCGTATTGTCATCCTCATCGAATCGAACTCTGGTCGGCCAAGCTATCAATTTCAAATCATCAGAAAGCTGCAATGTCCTCTCCTGTGATCATGGAAAAAAGGGTCCGAAGAGCAATGGAATAGCCAACCAACTTAAGTAGCATCGAAGCATGAATACCAAAATTTCCTACCTGATGACCCACCGCACTTCCCTGGAACGCTGCAGTGAGCACTACGCTAGTCCAGTTTGGGGATATTCTTGCCGTGCGTGGACGACGTTCACCACTTCTATGCGCGTTGAGGTGACGCGATAAAACACCAGGTAGTTAGGATGGGCCACGATCTCGCGCATTCCTGGGACGCGGTCACTTATCGCATACAGATAAGGATGTTCTGAAAGGGGCAGAACGATGCCACGCAAGCGCTGCCACAACCTTTCGGCAGCAGCTATATCACGTAAACCTATGTATTCGATTATTGCCGCCAAATCGTTGTCCGCTGATTCTAGCCAAAAAATGGGTAGCATCAGGACGCTCGCCGATGGCGCAATCGTGCCAACCGCTCTGCCATCCTTCGCTCGACTTCATCATGCGGGATAGCAGGGCGCGAGTCGGCCAGACTTGCCTCCACCTTCGCGCGTAGCCAGGCAGTGTAATTGGCCTCTAGCTCTTCAGTTTCAAACTCCGAAACGATAGGCGAACGATCAATCATAAGGATTTTCTCCATTTATCTCTGAGTGAGTTTACACCCGAGCGACTGACGAAGGAATTTTCGGCGGTTCCGGCGTGCAACCCCTTCTATGAAACGCCGCCCTTGTTGATAGCGTCGTTCAGCACTTTAGCCGAGACGAACTTGACGGCTTTCTTGGCAGCAATTTCGATAGAGGCACCAGTCGAAGGGTTGCGGCCAGTGCGTGCTGGACGCTCTGCCACTTTCAGTTTGCCGATGCC
>NZ_LJQT01000237.1:2758-3370 GCF_001400515.1 Pseudomonas meliae
TTTCGTCAGAGCCATGGTGGTGTTCCTTCCCTATCAAATTCATTGGGATTGCAGAGTAAGGGGTCAGCTTGGGGCAGGCAAGAGTCCCGCTCTCCAATAGCAGCCCCCATCTACCACGAAATGTAGAGACACGAACCAGGCTTGAGTTAGATCCGAATACTCACTGACGTAGTACTGAATTCATACGCCCACTCCCCATCATGAACCATCCTCATGTTCTGTTTTTAAGGGCTCTCCGGCTTGCGGCCCCTGCGGGACCGCAGATATCTGATGTACAGCGGATTGCACACCCGAGGCGCGGCCATCAGCAGGCTGACCTACAGGGGCCTGAACGGGTGGGTTAGCGGGTGAACGATCCTGCCGAGGAGGTACGGACACAGCCTTACGGCTGCCCCTCAGAACACTCACACTGGCAGGTCGGGAGACTTCCGTGAGGATGTGCGCGTAGCTGGCCACCGTTCTCACCGATACGCCGGCGAGCGTCGCAATCGCAGAACGTACCAGTGCCTTGCCCTGGTCTTGAAGCTGCCTGCACGCGGCCCGTATCTTCGATTCTGTGGCTTTTTGCCGCAGCTCATTAGTGCGCTTGGCCGCCAGGCTCTGCCGTTCGGT
>NZ_LJQT01000237.1:3453-4013 GCF_001400515.1 Pseudomonas meliae
AGCGGCAGGTTTTCCGAAAACCCCTGCTTCAGAAAGCTGTTGTGGTTGTACGCATACGCATCGAGCGAGCGCATGAACGACTCGAACGAACCCAGCTCGCGCTCGCGATTGACGATGCTGTACGCAAAATAACGCAACTGCTCGAACAGGATGCAGTGCCGCGAATGACTGACCTGGTCAAGCTTGGGGCCGGTGGCCCACGGCTTGACGGTCAACTCCACCGCACTCGCCAGTTCGCCCAGTTCATACACGTGGCTGTGAAATTCGGTCGTCTCCCACCAGGGGTGGCCGGGTGTTTTGGCCACGGGGCCACCGTGGTAGTCCACGTCCGCGTCGAGGCGAGCGGCAAACGCGGCATAGATCGCCTTCATGTACTGAATCGGCTTGGCCCGTGCGTTCTCGGTAGTGCACACGGACGGCACGGCGTAGAACAACTGGGAGTGGCCGCTTTTGCGGTTACGCACCATAAGGTTCGGCGCAGGCAACCCGGCATCGTCCCAGGCCAAGGCATTGGCATGGTCCAGGTCGAACACCAGCCAGGACACCATGCCGGGGCGATT
>NZ_LJQT01000237.1:4024-4308 GCF_001400515.1 Pseudomonas meliae
CGAGTCGCGGTTTTGTCGTCACTGCACCGCGCCATGTACGGCGCTTCCAGCAATAACCGGTTGAGCGCCGTGCCGTCTTCGAAGAAACGGGCAGGCGGCAGGTGGGTCCTGATTGCCATCGGATCGGCGTTGGCCGTGAGCGGGGAGGCGAGGGAAAGGCTGAGCGCGTGGTCGTGGCTCATGCTTCACCGCCTTGGCCAACTGATTGGCCAACGGCGTGAAAGGGTTTGACGCGAGGGGTCAACTGGGGGGGCAGGGTGCGGCCATCGAGGACGCACAGCCGC
>NZ_LJQT01000283.1:0-26188 GCF_001400515.1 Pseudomonas meliae
TTGCAGCGCCTCCTTAGGTAATCCAGATACCTCGTAAACAGAGGGAGCTGGGCGCGTGACGCCAGCGTATCTGGCTTTGCCGGATAATTCGGATGGGTGATCGTTACATGGATTTCAAAGACTACTACAAGATACTTGACGTTGAGCCGACTGCGGACGACAAGGCGATCAAGACCGCCTATCGCAAACTGGCGCGCAAGTATCACCCTGACGTCAGCAAGGAAGCAGGCGCTGAAGACAAATTCAAGGAAGCGTCCGAAGCCTATGAAGTGCTCAGCAGCCCTGACAAGCGCGCTGAGTACGATGAGCTGCGCAAGTACGGTCGGCAGGGTCGTCCGTTCCAGACTCCGCCAGGCTGGCAAAGCCGGGCTGGCGCAGGCGCTGGAGGATTCGAGGAAACGGCAGACTTTTCAGAATTTTTCAGCTCCATTTTCGGCGGCCGGCCACAGCAGTGCGGCCGTACCCGCAACCCCGGGCGTACCGGGCAGGACGTTGAGATGGAGCTGGCAGTCTTCCTTGAGGAGACCTTGTCGGGTGAGTCCAAGCAGGTCAGCTTCAAGGTGCCGCAGCACAGCCCCAACGGGCAGCGCATGAGCGATATCACCAAGACCCTGGACGTGAAGATTCCAGCGGGCGTCGTTGACGGCGAGCGCATTCGTCTCAAGGGCCAGGGCGCGCCTGGAGTGGGCGGGGGTGCCAATGGCGATCTGTACCTGATCATTCGCCTGGCACCGCACCCTCTGTTCGAGGTCGAGGGCCATGATCTGGTCATCACCGTTCCACTGGCACCCTGGGAAGCAGTGCTGGGCACCAAGGTGGCGGTACCGACGCTGAACAGCAGGATCAACCTGACCATCCGCCCGGACAGTCAGAACGGTCAGCGTCTGCGGATCAAGGGTAACGGCCTGATGAACAAGAGCGGCGAGCGGGGTGACCTTTACGCCCAGCTGAAAATAGTCGTGCCCAAGCACACTGACGAGGTAACACGGACACTCTGGCAGAAACTGGCAGACAGTGCCTCGTTTGATCCCCGGGCGCAGTGGAAGGGTTGAGCGTAGCAGTCTTGCGATTCTGTCTTTTCTGAATGGGCTGATGCGCCACCCGCATCAGCACGCAATCAGCCTCGATCAGTTTTTCGGCAGCACCACATTGAAGGTCGTGCCCTCACCAATGGTCGAGGTCACAGTGATGCTGCCACCGTGGGCGTTGACCACTTCCTTGACGATGAACAGGCCAAGACCCAGGCTGGTCGATGTACCGCGTGTTTCGCTGTTTTCCTCGGTGCTGCGCACCAGCGGATCGAAGATCGTCCCGATAGCGTCTTCGGCAATCGGCTTGCCTTCGTTGTGTACCACCAATATCACCGCTTTCTCGGCACCCGTAACACTGACCGTTATCTCGTGACTGGCCGCACCGTGCTGCAGGGCATTGCCGATCAGGTTCTGCAGCATCTGGCTGATCCGCCCGGCGTCCCAGTGCCCTTTGGTGTTGCCTTCGATGTTCAGCACCGGAACAGAGTCCGGTCGCCCCGCGCAGGCTTCCTCGATGGCTTCACGGCAAGCACTGGCCAAATCCATATATTTGCGTTCAACCGGTAGCCCGGCGCCCAGGCGACTGCGCACGAATTCCAGCAGATCGCTGACCATCGAGCCCATATGGCGGGTGCTGGTCTGGATACGCGAAACATAGGACTGGGTCTTTTCGTCCAGCGCTATCTTGCGTGCCAGCAATTCCGTCGACATGCTGACGGCCTGCAGCGGCGCGCGCAGATCGTGACCCAGAATGGCAAGAAATATATCCCGTGAACGGCCAACCCGTTCCGCATAGGCAGCGGTGGATTCGGCAAGCGCCTCGTCGATGGCTTCGTTGAAACGAATCACGTCCTGAAAATCGGCCAGTTGCGGCGCTGCCAGGCTTTCTACCCAGAGGCGGATGACGCTGGCGCGCAGGTGTCGGAATTCCGACGTCATCTGCACCAGATCAAAGCCGACCTCATGGCGCAACTCGCCATGGCTGCTGGCTGCTTCGTCCAGGCTTGGCGTCTTGTTCAGCTCTTCGCCTCTGGCCTTGGCAATCTCCTCGCTTTTGCTCTGCGCAGTTTTCATGTCCCGTGCAGCTGCGAGCAGAATCGATTTGGCGTGATCGCGCAGCTCCAGCTTGCTCATCGAGTCGGCGGCAGGTTTCAGAGTCCTGGCGAAGTCTTCCCATTCATCGACAATGCGATCCACATGAACAACGATGAACTCGGAAAGGCGCATGGCCGACTACCTTGTTGGAGGAGCGTGACGGAAGATGGCGCATATTATCGCTTTTACATGACACGACAAACAGGGCGTTTACTGTCATTTCTGTCAGTAGACGCCCTTTTTTTGCAGGCCTATGTTCAATCAGCGATTAATTGAATGAGGGGCCTGAACATGAGTGTCATCACTGCTGCCGATTCAACCTTCCAGAAAGAGGTTGTCGATGCCAGCTGCCACAGGCTTGTGGCGGTGGAGTTCTCGACGAAAGGAAAAGTCAGTAAACGAGGTGATCAAAACGCCAGCGCCAGAATGGATGCCATTTTTGATGCGCTGGAAGAGAAATACGCCGAAAAGGTAAGCCTGATCAGAGTAGAGATCGAGCTGGATTCGGATCTCAAAGACTCTTTGAACCCCGTGACTTCGAACGAGTACGAGATAAATCACGGTCCGACGATGGTTTTTTTCAAGGATGGCAAAAGAGTACGGGAAGACCTTGTAGGGCTGCAAACCAGGGAGCGGATGGTGCAAGTGCTGGATGAGTTGCTACTCACCTCATAACCGGAGATTCAGCATGTTGAAGACAGAGTTTGCAGCGTTCGTCGAAGAGCAGATCGCGCTGGCGGGGGAGATACTGGCAGATGCAAAAGTAAGCAAACGGGACTATATGTCGGGAGGCAAACTCAGCGTTTTTCTTGCTCTGCATCGGGTGTTGCAGGGTAAACCGACTGAACAGGATCTGGGCATGTTCGACGCCATCAACGACTCGCTGCAGTCGTTGCAGATACTGAACTCTAAAGAGACATTCCTGGAGCGTCTTGATTTAATCCAGTTTGTACGTCAATCCAGTTTGTACGTCGAGCAGCAGGGGCTCAACAAGAGCCCCCACTTTCGAGCGCTTTGCTAGAACAGAAAATACCGTTGTGCCATCGGCAGCACATCGGCCGGTTCGCACCATAGCAACACGCCGTCGGCCTTGACCTGATAGGTCTGTGGGTCAACTTCGATGTCCGGCAGGTAGTCGTTGTGGACCAGGTCTTTCTTCTGCACGGTGCGACAGCCTTTGACTACGCCGATCTGCTTCTTCAGGCCCAGTGACTCCGGTACGCCTGCGTCGAATGCCGCCTGGCTGATAAAGGTCAGGCTGGTGGCATGCAGCGAGCTGCCGTAGCTGGCGAACATGGGGCGGTAGTGAACCGGTTGCGGTGTCGGGATCGAAGCGTTGGCGTCGCCCATCAGGCTGGCGGCAATGGCGCCGCCCTTGAGGATCAGGGTCGGTTTGACGCCGAAGAATGCCGGACGCCACAGCACCAGGTCCGCCCACTTGCCGACTTCGATGGAGCCCACTTCATGGCTGATGCCGTGGGTGATCGCCGGGTTGATGGTGTATTTGGCGATGTAGCGCTTGGCGCGGAAGTTGTCGTTGCCGGGACCGTCCTGCGGCAGGGGGCCGCGCTGCTTCTTCATCTTGTCGGCGGTTTGCCAGGTGCGCATGATCACCTCACCAACCCGGCCCATGGCCTGGCTGTCGGAACTGAGCATCGAAAAGGCACCCAGGTCGTGAAGAATGTCCTCGGCGGCGATGGTTTCCCGGCGTATACGGCTTTCCGCGAATGCCACGTCTTCGGCGATGCTCGGGTCCAGGTGGTGGCAGACCATGAGCATGTCCAGGTGTTCGTCGATGGTGTTACGGGTAAAAGGCCGGGTCGGGTTGGTCGAGCTGGGCAGCACGTTCGGAGAACCACAGGCCTTGATGATGTCCGGCGCGTGACCGCCACCGGCACCTTCGGTGTGATAGGTGTGAATCGTGCGGTTCTTGAACGCGGCCAGGGTGGTCTCGACAAAACCTGACTCGTTGAGGGTGTCGGTGTGGATCGCGACCTGCACGTCGTATTCATCGGCAACGCTCAGGCAGTTGTCGATGGCTGCGGGTGTGGTGCCCCAGTCCTCGTGCAGCTTCAGACCGATAGCGCCCGCCTTGACCTGCTCGATCAGCGGGCCGGGCAGGCTGACGTTGCCCTTGCCGGTGAAGCCAATGTTCATCGGAAACGAATCCGAAGCCTGGAGCATGCGCGCCATGTGCCACGGACCGGGCGTGACCGTGGTGGCGTTAGTGCCAGTGGCAGGGCCGGTGCCGCCGCCGATCATGGTAGTCACGCCGCTCATCAGCGCTTCTTCGATCTGTTGTGGGCAGATGAAGTGGATGTGCGTGTCGACGCCGCCAGCGGTGAGGATCATGCCTTCACCGGCAATGACTTCGGTGGCCGCGCCGACCGCAATGGTCACGTCTGGCTGGATGTCCGGGTTACCGGCCTTGCCGATGGCTGCGATGCGTCCATTCTTGATGCCGACGTCAGCCCTGACGATGCCCCAATGGTCGATGATCAGGGCGTTGGTGATCAGCGTGTCGACCACATCGGCGGCCATTAGCTGGCCTTGGCCCATGCCGTCACGGATGACCTTGCCACCGCCGAACTTCACTTCTTCGCCATAGGTGGTGAAGTCCTTCTCGACCTCGATCCACAGCTCGGTGTCGGCCAGGCGAACCTTGTCGCCGACGGTGGGGCCGAACATGTCTGCGTAGGCTTGTCGGCTTATCTTCATCTTTCGTACCTCGGATTCAGAGCGGCAAGCTGCAGGCCGCAAACTGTAAGTTTTTCAAAGCGACCAGCGGCGAGCTGCAAGTCGTTAGTCGTCAAAGCTTTTGATCCTCGTGCCGAGTGCCCATCGTCATACACACGTCCCGATTGGATGCCTGCATGACCGTTGCGGCGATCCGCATTGCTCACGAAGACGTTAGTCCGAACGCCCTGTTTCTGGAGGCTGTACCGGCCTCTTCGCGAACAAGTTCGCTCCTACGGCCTTCGGCCAGAATCAAAAACAGGCGTGGGCATGCGCTTCTGGACGCTCTGCGTCCGGTCATTGAGTCAGGCGCTGGACGCGCGCACGATCGACGGCGAAATCTGCTTCAGCCTTTACCCGTGCGGCCTGATACCCGGCGATATCGGTTTGCAGCTTCTGCTGCTGATCGCGCAAGTCATTCAACTGATCGACCAGCCCCTGCTGAACAGGACGCCCCGCACGCTCCAGGTTGGCTGCCTGGCCTTGCAGATTGCGCTGCTGAGCCGCCAGCCCCTGAATGTTGCCCTGAGCAACGCCAATCAGCGCATCCAGCTCGGCCAGTTTACGGGCCTTGACGCGGTCCACCTCATCGACACTGCTGTAAAGGCTTAACAGCTGTGCATCCGCAGCGGCCTGGCGCTTGTCTGCTTCGGACTGACGAATCTGCTCGGCAGTCGGCGCGGGCGGTACGACCTGTATCACCCGGCCACGACCATTGAGCACTTCATAGCCTTTGGCAACGTAGTCGGGCGGCACGCCTTGCGTATCGATCACGGTCACGCCACGGCTGTCGACGTAGCGATAAAGTCGAGCTTCAGGCGCATCAGCCGCATGAGCGAGCAGGGGCGCGAGCATGCCAAGAGCCAGGCAAACGCCCAAAACGCTCAGTGTGCCGGAAACCGAAGCCCGCCCCGTGCCGCCGACTGCCATAGGCACGTCCTCAGATTCCGAATTGCGCGCGATAGGCTTCGACAGCAGGCAGATGCTGCTTGAGTTGCGGATCGTCGGCCAGGAACTCGAGCACTTGATTCAATGACACGATACTCACTACCGGGATGCCGAAGTCACGCTCGACTTCCTGAATCGCCGACAGCTCGCCATTGCCACGCTCCTGACGATTGAGCGCGATCAGCACGCCCGCAGCTGTCGCGTCCTGGTCCTTGATGATCTGCATGACCTCACGGATCGCAGTGCCCGCAGTGATCACGTCGTCGATGATCAGCACGTTACCGGTCAGCGGGGACCCCACCAGACTGCCGCCTTCGCCGTGCGCCTTGGCTTCCTTGCGGTTGAAACACCACGGCAGATCACGGTCATGATGCTCGGCCAGCGCCACAGCAGTGGCCGATGCGAGCGGAATGCCCTTGTAGGCCGGACCGAAAAGAACGTCGAAGGCAATACCGCTTTCAACCACGGCTGCCGCGTAGAAACGCCCCAGCTGTGCCAGTGCGGAACCGGTGTTGAACAGCCCCGCATTGAAGAAGTACGGGCTGGTGCGCCCGGACTTGAGAGTGAACTCACCGAAGCGCAGAACACCGCGATCGATGGCAAAACGAATAAAATCGCGTTGATACGCTTGCATGAAAAAAGCTCCGAATACCACGGATTTAGCTAATTAGGTAGAGCTCGGGTATCATACACGCACGTGATTTTTGGGGCCATTTATGCGGATCATCAGTGTGAACGTAAATGGCATTCAGGCTGCGGTCGAGCGTGGTTTGCTCAGCTGGCTGCAAGCTCAGAATGCCGACGTCATCTGCTTACAGGACACCCGCGCCTCCACCTTTGAACTGGATGATCCAGCCTTTCAGCTGGATGGTTACTTCCTCTATGCCTGCGAAGCCGAGGTTCCCGCTCAGGGTGGTGTGGCGCTGTATTCGCGGTTGCAGCCGAAGGCGGTAATCAGCGGCCTCGGCTTCGAGACAGCCGACCGCTACGGGCGCTACCTGCAAGCAGATTTCGACAAGGTCAGTATCGCTACCCTGCTCTTTCCGTCGGGGATGAATGGCGATGAAGACCTGAATCAGAAATTCAAGCTCATGGACGATTTCGGCAAGTACATGGACAAGCAACGCCGCAAGCGTCGCGAATACATCTATTGCGGATCGCTCTATGTCGCGCAGCAGAAGCTCGACATCAAAAACTGGCGTGACAGCCAGCATTCTCCTGGCTTCCTGGCACCTGAACGCGCCTGGATGGACGAGATTGTCGGCACCATGGGCTATGTCGATGCCCTGCGTGAAGTCAGCCGCGAAGGTGATCAGTACAGCTGGTGGCCGGATAACGAACAGGCCGAGATGCTGAATCTGGGCTGGCGCTTCGATTATCAGATACTGACCCCAGGCCTGCGCCGCTTCGTGCGCAGCGCCCGTCTGCCACGCCAGCCGCGCTTCTCGCAACACGCGCCGCTGATCGTGGATTACGACTGGACCCTGACTATCTGATAGCCAGGCGAACAGCGCACACGAAAAAGCCGACTTCAAGTCGGCTTTTTGCGTTGCTCGCGCTATGCGTTATTTCAACAGGCGCCAGGTGAAGGGGTAACGATATTCCAGTCCGTTGTTTGCCTTCACCCCGGCGATAACCGTAAGTATGAAAGCACCGAGGCACACCAGCATGAACAGTGCGATGCCGATTACCACGAACATCAGCATTATGCATATCAGGCCTGCAATCGCGGCAGTGATCTGAAAGTTCAGCGCTTCTTTGCCCTGCGAATCAATGAACGGGTCTGTCTCCCTCTTCATTTGCCAGAGAATCAATGGCGCAAGGAGATTGCCAAAGGGGAAGACCAGTCCAATGAGAGCGGATAAATGACAGAACATCGCCCACTGACGGGCTTCCCGGCTGGGTTTGTACAAGGGCTGCGGACTGTCATTCATCATCAAACGCTCCTTATTTATCAATCGGCCAGTGCGGCACGCTGCAGTTCAAACAACTCGGTAATGCCCTTCTGTGCCAGCGCCAGCATCGCGTTCAGCTCTTCAGGCTGGAATGGCGCGCCTTCGGCAGTGCCCTGTACTTCAATGAAGCCGCCTGCACTGGTCATGACCACGTTCAGGTCGGTTTCCGCAGCGGAATCTTCCAGGTAATCGAGGTCAAGCACCGGCTCGCCCTGATACATGCCGACCGAAACGGCTGCGATCATCTGCTTGAGCGGGTCACCGCCCTTCAGGCCGCCACGCTTCTTGATCACTTTCAAGGCGTCTGCCAGAGCAACCATTGCGCCGGTGATGGACGCGGTGCGAGTGCCACCGTCCGCTTGAATGACATCGCAATCGACGTACAGGGTCACGTCGCCCAGCTTGGACATGTCCAGCGCAGCGCGCAGCGAACGACCGATCAGGCGCTGGATTTCGAGTGTACGACCACCCTGCTTGCCGCGACTGGCTTCACGCTGGTTACGCTCGCCGGTAGCGCGCGGCAGCATGCCGTACTCGGCAGTCAGCCAACCCTGGCCCTGTCCCTTGAGGAAGCGTGGTACGCCGTTTTCGACGCTGACGGTGCAAATCACCTTGGTATCACCAAACTCGACCAGTACAGAACCCTCGGCGTGTTTGGTGTAGTTGCGGGTGATGCGGATCGAGCGGAGCTGATCGGCGGCGCGACCACTTGGACGTTTCATCTGGGATACCTGTACTGAGACGGAAAACTGCTGGGCATTATAGAGGCCACAGCTGCTGCTGGGCATCTCTAAAAGCCGCCAATGCCGATTTGCTACGAACAGAAGGCTCTGGATCAATACTTTCGACGCTCTGGCGTGATCGCAAGGAATGCCTTGTGTCACTTGTAACGCTGCCGGATTGGGAGCCTGCGCCGCACTGCGCTACAATCCTGCGCCTCTGCAGCCAGTCGGCTTTCACGACACCCATGAGCGCCGATCCTGTGCACTCATGGGTTGAATCACGCTCCTGAATCGATAAGAGGTACTTCCCATGGTGCACAGCATGACTGCCTTTGCCCGCGTAGAGCGAGCCGGTGCCCAAGGCACACTGAGCTGGGAACTGCGCTCGGTCAATCACCGCTATCTGGAGCCTCACCTGCGCCTGCCTGAGTCATTCCGTGATCTGGAAGGTGCGATTCGCGAAGCGCTACGCCAGGGGCTGTCGCGTGGCAAAGTTGAATGCACACTGCGTTTTGTCGAGGAAACCGCCGGCAAACCGCTGCAAGTGGATCTTGAGCGTGCAGGCCAGTTGATCGCTGCAGCCGAATCGGTTGCCGGCCTGATCAAACAGCCTGCCGCGCTGAATCCCCTGGAAGTTCTGGCATGGCCCGGCGTACTGGTGGCCGACGCCAGCGATCCACAGGTGTTGAACACCGAGGCGCTGAAGCTGTTCAATGATGCGCTGACTGAATTAAAGAGCGGGCGCGGACGCGAAGGTGCAGACCTGGCCAGACTGCTTGATGACCGGTTGTCTTCCATCGTCGAGGAGGTTGCCACCCTGCGCACCCTGGTGCCGCAGATGCTGGCAACTCAGCGCCAGAAAGTACTGGATCGCTTTGCCGACATGAAAGCCGAACTGGATCCGCAGCGCCTTGAGCAGGAAATGGTTCTGTTGGCACAGAAAAGCGATGTTGCCGAAGAGCTGGACCGCCTCAGCACACACGTCACCGAGGTCCGTCGCGTGCTCAAGGCTGGCGGCCAGGCAGGACGCCGCCTTGATTTCCTGATGCAAGAGCTTAACCGCGAAGCGAATACACTGGGCTCCAAGGCCTTTGACCCACGCAGCACGCAGGCTGCCGTCAACCTTAAAGTGTTGATCGAGCAAATGCGCGAGCAAGTGCAGAATATTGAGTAAGGCTGAACCTGACATGACCCATATCACTGGCACCCTGTATATCATTTCCGCCCCGTCCGGCGCGGGCAAGACCAGTCTGGTCAAGGCCCTGATGGACGCCCAGCAAGAGCCTCAGCACGGCGCGCAGGCGAAGATTCGCGTCTCGGTCTCGCACACCACCCGGGCCATGCGCCCCGGCGAAGTGAACGGCGTGAACTACAACTTCGTCGATCGTGCCGAGTTCGTGCGCATGATCGAGCACGGCGACTTTCTTGAGCAGGCCGAAGTCTTTGGCAATCTGTACGGCACCTCGCAGAGCCACCTGCAGCAGACCCTGGACGAAGGCCACGACCTGATTCTGGAAATCGACTGGCAGGGTGCGCGTCAGGTTCGTGCGCAGATGCCCCAGGCCCGCTCCATATTCATTTTGCCGCCGACTCAGCAGGCCCTGCGCCAGCGTCTGACCAACCGCGGCCAGGACAGCGACGAGATCATCGAAGCCCGGATGCGTGAGGCGGTCAGCGAAATGAGCCACTACAACGAGTATGAGTACGTGGTGGTCAATGATGACTTCGCCGGCGCGCTGGAAGACCTCAAGGCGATTTTCCGCGCCAATCGCCTCACTCAACAGCATCAGCAAGAGCAATACAGCGAGCTTTTTCAGGAGTTGCTGGCTTGATCGAAACGTTTCCAGCCATCAGGCAACAGGTTAAAAGCATGCCGTTGGTGGCATGCCGCTTGATGACTGGTGCTGTCCGCTTGTAAACTACCGAGTCCGCTCGCCCATCCGGGCATCGCGCATCCGCATTTGCTACGAGGAATACCCATGGCCCGCGTAACCGTTGAAGACTGCCTAGAACACGTGGATAACCGCTTTGAGCTGGTCATGCTCTCTACCAAGCGTGCCCGTCAACTGGCAACCGGCGGCAAAGAACCAAAGCTGGCCTGGGAAAACGACAAGCCTACCGTTATGGCCCTGCGTGAAATCGCCGCTGGCCTGATGGATTACGCTGTAATCGCAGAAGCTGAAATCGTTGAAGATGAGCCATTGTTCGCAGCGTTCGAGGACGAGTCCAACGAGGCCGTCTAAGCCTATGCCAGGTCGACGTAGTACGGCGCAGGGTAAAAGCCATTGGCAAGGGGTAGCGCCTTGCCGAGCATAGACGCCCTCGCCGACAGACTGTCGGCCTACCTCGGCAAGGACCAGGTCAATCTGGTCCGCCGAGCGTATTTCTACGCCGAACAAGCCCACGATGGCCAACGCCGTCGCAGCGGTGAAGCCTACGTCACCCATCCCCTTGCGGTGGCGAACATTCTTGCCGACATGCACATGGACCATCAGAGCCTGATGGCTGCGATGCTGCATGACGTCATCGAAGACACCGGGATTGCCAAGGAAGCGCTCAGCGCGCAGTTTGGCGAGACTGTCGCGGAACTGGTCGACGGGGTCAGCAAACTGACCCAGATGAACTTCGAGACCAAGGCCGAAGCCCAGGCGGAGAACTTCCAGAAAATGGCCATGGCCATGGCGCGCGACATTCGCGTGATCCTGGTCAAACTCGCCGATCGCCTGCACAACATGCGCACGCTGGAAGTGCTGTCGGGCGAAAAGCGTCGGCGCATCGCCAAGGAAACCCTCGAAATCTATGCACCCATCGCCAATCGACTGGGTATGCACAGTGTGCGCATCGAATTCGAGGACCTGGGTTTCAAGGCGATGTACCCGATGCGCTCCTCGCGCATCAACCAGGCGGTCAAGCGCGCCAGGGGCAATCGCAAGGAACTGGTCAACAAGATCGAAGAGTCCCTCAGTCATTGCCTGGCCGTTGACGGCATCGAAGGCGACGTGAGCGGGCGGCAAAAGCATCTTTATGGCATCTACAAGAAGATGCGCGGCAAGCGTCGCGCCTTCAACGAGATCATGGATGTCTACGCATTCCGCATCATCGTCGACAAGGTCGATACCTGTTATCGCGTACTGGGCGCTGTACATAATTTGTACAAGCCGCTGCCCGGCCGCTTCAAGGACTACATCGCGATCCCCAAGGCCAACGGCTACCAGTCCCTGCATACGACCTTGTTCGGTATGCATGGCGTACCGATCGAAATCCAGATTCGCACCCGCGAAATGGAAGAGATGGCCAACAACGGCATCGCTGCACACTGGCTGTACAAATCCAGCGACGACGAGCAGCCAAAAGGCACTCATGCCCGTGCCCGGCAGTGGGTCAAGGGTGTGCTGGAAATGCAGCAGCGTGCGGGCAACTCTCTGGAGTTCATTGAAAGCGTCAAGATCGACCTGTTCCCGGACGAGGTTTACGTTTTCACGCCCAAAGGCCGGATCATGGAGCTGCCCAAAGGCTCCACGGCGGTGGATTTCGCCTATGCGGTACACACCGACGTCGGCAACAGCTGCATTGCTTGCCGGATCAACCGCCGGCTGGCGCCGCTGTCCGAACCGCTGCAAAGCGGCTCGACCGTCGAGATTGTCAGTGCGCCCGGCGCACGTCCGAACCCGGCATGGCTGAACTTCGTCGTGACCGGCAAGGCGCGTACGCATATTCGCCACGCGCTCAAGCTGCAACGCCGCTCCGAGTCGATCAACCTCGGCGAGCGCCTGCTGAACAAGGTGCTCAACGGCTTCGAATGCAGTCTCGACAAGATCAATCAGGAACGCATTCAGCTGGTGCTCAACGAGTACCGGGTCGAAGTGCTGGAAGACCTGCTCGAAGACATCGGGCTGGGCAATCGCATGGCCTATGTCGTCGCTCGCCGCCTGCTGGGCGAGGGCGAGCAGTTGCCAAGCCCTGAAGGTCCGCTGGCGATTCGTGGCACCGAAGGCCTGGTGCTCAGCTACGCCAAGTGCTGCACACCGATCCCGGGCGACCCGATTGTCGGCCACCTGTCTGCAGGCAAGGGCATGGTTGTGCACCTGGACAACTGCCGCAACTTCAGCGAAATCCGTCACAACCCGGAAAAATGCATTCAGTTGTCCTGGGCCAAGGATGTCACCGGCGAATTCAACGTCGAATTGCGTGTCGAACTCGAGCATCAGCGCGGCCTGATCGCTCTGCTGGCCAGCAGCGTCAACGCGGCCGACGGCAATATCGAAAAAATCAGTATGGACGAACGCGATGGTCGCATCAGCGTGGTCCAACTGGTGGTCAGCGTGCACGACCGTGTGCATCTGGCTCGTGTGATCAAGAAACTGCGCGCCCTGACCGGTGTCACACGCATCACCCGGATGCGCGCGTAGGCCATCCATCATCAGGAGTTCTCATGACCAAGACTGTCATCACCAGCGATAAAGCCCCTGCGGCCATCGGCCCTTACTCACAGGCCATCAAAGCTGGCAATACCGTCTACATGTCTGGACAGATCCCGCTGGACCCGAACAGCATGGAACTGGTTGAAGGCATCGAAGCCCAGATCACTCAGGTTTTCGAAAACCTCAAGTCGGTTGCCGAAGCGGCGGGCGGATCGTTCAAGGACATCGTCAAACTGAACATCTTTCTGACCGACCTGGGCCACTTCGCCAAGGTCAACGAGATCATGGGTACCTATTTCACCCAGCCTTATCCGGCTCGCGCAGCCATCGGCGTTGCGGCATTGCCGCGTGGCGCCCAGGTTGAAATGGACGCGATTCTCGTCATCGAATAATCCCCCGACGGAGCGTGCCTTGCGCTCCGTTCTCCCTGAAGGAAGGAATCCGTTATGCGCTCCGCGCTCGCCATCTCGCTGCTCGCCGTCATTCTGGGCGGCTGCGCCAGCCACGCCGACCGCAATCCGGACGGCACCTGGATCAACCAGACCGCCATCGACGCCGCCGTCAAACAAGGCAACCTGCGTCAGGCACTGCTCGCCAACGGCCCCAATCTGGAGTGGAAAATAAACTCCAAAGCCAATCAGGCCATTTACTCCAACGGTTTCGAGCTGGGTGAAGGCAAGATCGTCAGCGCTGCTGAAGGCAAGCTGCACATAGACTTCTACGGCAACTTCTTCGAAGACCTGAGCGTAAAGGGTGATGAACTGGTTCAAGCGGCCAGCGAGTCAGGCCCTGAACAGCACTTCCAGAAGCCGGAAAACCCGGCTCCGGAAGGCGCTCAGCCTGGCACCAGTTTCGAGAAAGCCTTGTATAGCGCCTACATGGGCGGCAAATGGACTGTAGTGGAAGGCGATGGCCAAGGCAGCACCGTGCAATTCATGCCTGACGGCAGTGTGCAGGGGCTTCCCGAAAACGATCGCTACGCACTATGCCTGGCGGGCGATTGCGCAGCCATGAGCGGCGAATACGACAGCATGTGGCTGGAGAAATCCGAAAAAGGCAACCCGTGGATCTTTGCTCGCAAAGGCAAGCAACTGGAGATATTCCAGGCTATGAACAATGCCGGTGCTGACCAGATGCCCGAGCTGCGTCCAGGCCCACGTCGCTGGTTGCTCGAACAGCAGTAAGCGACTCACGCTTCAGGAGCGCCCTTCAAGGCGCTCCTGACGGCGACTTGTTTACCCCAGCAATGCCGCATAGCCAGCCCGATAATCCGGGTACACCGGCACCCATCCCAGTGCGCGCGCCCTGGCATTGCTGCAACGCTTGCTGCCCACGCGCTGCACGCTGACCTCTTCCGACCATTCGGTCACCCCCAGATACTCACGTATCCACGCCACCACATCGGCCAGCGCAGCCAGATCGTCGTCAACGCCTAGATAGCAATTCTCCAGTGCCACACCTCGTTGATCCGCCTGAAGCAGATGCTCCAGCAAACTGGCGGCATCGTCCGCATGAATGCGATTGGCGTAGACCGGAGGATCAATTCTGACACTGTGCCCCTGACGCACGCGGTTCGACAGATCACTGCGTCCGGGCCCGTAGATACCGGTCAGCCTCACCGCCGTGGCTGGCAGTCCGCTGTTCAGCGCTAGCTGCTCGGCTTCCAGCATCACAGTGCCGGTGTAGTTGGCCGGTTCGGTGACGGAGTCTTCATCAACCCACTCCCCGTTCTGCTGACCGTAGACACCGCTGCTTGAGACGAAGATCAACCGCTTTGGACGCTGCCCGGTCTGCTCAAGCCAGCTCAATACATTGCGCAGCCCCTCGACATAAGCCATCCGGTAACCCGCTTCGTCACGCTGCGAAGGCGTTGCGCAATACACCACATAGTCCAGTGCCGCAGTGGGCCACAGGGCAGGCTTGCAGGTATCGAACAAATCGCCCGCCACACCGTGAACACCGGCAGGCAGCTCGGAAACAGTACGCCGCAGCCCATGCACGGTCCAGCCGTGAGGCAGCAGGCGGGTCGCAAGTCGCGAACCAATGTCACCGCAGCCGGCGATTAGAAGCGAAGGGGCAGTCATTCGGTATCTCCATAACAGGTGGTGTCAGCGCCGTACAAAATGATCATCGGCAGGCGAAAATTCGGGCGAATATGTAAAAAAGATACTGTATTACTTTTGTTAACAAGAACGATTTGCAATAATGGCGACCCATTTGTTCCCTGTGAGCGTCGAGAGCACTGAACGACGCACTGGAACCATCCCCTATTTTTCTCTCAGGTCCGGCCAGCATGACACGCATTCAATCAATCGCTTCGCCTACCCAGATGCCTCGCCTGCCTCGTGCATGGCGCGGTGTCGCAGCCCTCGTCTTGAGCCTGATGTTCGTACCTATGGCCCTTGCAGATCAATCGGCACCGACTGCGGCCCCTGCAACCTCTGCCGCACCTGCGGCGACAGCTCCTGTCGCGCCTGATGCAGCCCCCCCCGTGCAGGCTCTGGAGCCTGCAGCCGAAGACAACAGCCTGGGCATGGCACATGACCTGTCGCCATGGGGCATGTACCAGAACGCCGACGTCGTGGTCAAAGCGGTCATGATCGGTCTGGCCATCGCATCGATCATTACGTGGACCATCTGGATCTCCAAGGGTTTCGAACTGCTGGGTGCCAAGCGCCGGTTGCGTGGTGAAATCGTCAACCTGAAAAAAGCCCGCTCCCTGAACGAAGCGAGCTCGACCGCCAGCAAGGAAGGCACCCTCGCCCACCTGCTGGTGCACGACGCTCTTGAAGAGATGCGCCTGTCGGCCAACAGCCGTGAGCGCGAAGGGATCAAGGAGCGTGTCAGCTTCCGCCTCGAGCGCCTGGTCGCAGCCTGCGGCCGCAACATGAGCATGGGCACCGGCGTACTGGCGACCATCGGCTCTACCGCACCGTTCGTGGGTTTGTTCGGTACGGTATGGGGCATCATGAACAGCTTCATCGGCATCGCCAAGACCCAGACCACCAACCTCGCTGTCGTGGCACCGGGTATCGCCGAGGCCCTGCTGGCCACGGCACTGGGTCTGGTTGCCGCAATTCCTGCGGTAGTGATCTACAACGTGTTCGCCCGCTCCATCGCCGGTTACAAGGCTCAGGTTTCTGATGCTTCGGCCCAGGTTCTGCTGCTGGTCAGCCGCGACCTGGATCATCTGCCAGAACCGACCGAGCGCAATCAACAACAACCGCACATGGTCAAGGTGGGCTAACACGTGGGCCTGCATCTTAACGAAGGCGGCGATGATCTCGCCGAGAACCATGAAATCAACGTGACGCCGTTCATCGACGTCATGCTGGTGTTGCTGATCATCTTCATGGTGGCTGCACCGTTGGCGACCGTGGACATCAAGGTCGACCTGCCGGCATCCACTGCCACGCCACAGCCCAGGCCCGAGAAGCCGATCTTCCTCAGCGTCAAGACCGACAAGAGCCTGTATCTGGGTGAAGAGAAGGTTGCCCGCGAGCAGATCGGTCAGGTGCTGGACGCCCGGACCAAGGGCAAGAAGGACACCACGATCTTCTTCCAGGCCGACAAGGGCGTGGATTACGGCGATCTGATGGAAGTCATGAACACGCTTAGGGGTGCGGGTTACCTCAAGGTTGGTCTGGTGGGTCTTGAGACGGCTGGTAAGAAATGATCAGTACGCGCCAAAAACTGACGCGCTATAGCGGTAGTCTGTTGTTGGTGCTGGCCGTGCACGCTATCGCGATCATCATCGCCGTTCGCTGGCCCGCCTCTCAGGCGATCGAGCTACCGCCAGCGGCCATGATGGTCGAGCTTGCGCCTCTGCCTGAGCCCGCACCGCCACCACCAAAAGTCGTTCAGCCACCTCTGCCGCCAGCCCCTGAAGAACCAGAGCCTATGCCGGAAGTCGCGCAAGCGCCGAAGCCGGAAATCGTGGTGCCCAAAAAGGTTGAAAAGCCCAAGCCAAAACCGCAGCCGCCAAAGCCGCAGAAAAAGCCTGAGCCGCCTCAGGAAAAGCCTGCTGACGAAAAACCGGTCGACACGCCGCCTACGACTGCCAAACCGGAAAAAGCAGCTGCTCCGAAGCCCGCTCCTGCGCCTGCGCCGCCCAGCAATGCGCTGCCAAGCTGGCAGGGTGACCTGTTAAGTCATCTGGGCAAGTACAAGAAGTATCCCGAGGATGCGCGTCGTCGTGGCATGCAGGGTGTTGCACGCCTGCGCTTCGTTGTCGATGCTGACGGCAACGTGCTGTCTTACTCGATTGCCAACAGTTCAGGCAGCCCGGCGCTGGATCGAGCGACCATGGAAATGATCCGTCGCGCTCAGCCGCTGCCCAAACCGCCCAAGGAAATCCTCAACAACGGCACCATTGAAATCCTCGCACCGTTCGTTTATTCACTGGATAAACGCTGAATTGTACTTTTGTTACTTGTGAGTGCTTCTGATAACGTGCGTCTATCGATCGCACCCGCTATGCTGGGGTCGCAACTTCATGGACGCACGTTATGACTCTTACAGAATTACGCTACATCGTCACGCTTGCCCAGGAGCAGCACTTTGGCCATGCGGCTGAGCGCTGCCACGTCAGCCAGCCAACGCTGTCGGTGGGCGTCAAGAAACTAGAAGACGAACTCGGTGTGCTCATTTTCGAGCGCAGCAAGAGCGCCGTGCGCCTGACACCGGTCGGTGAAGGCATCGTTGCGCAAGCGCAGAAAGTGCTGGAGCAGGCTCAAGGTATTCGTGAGCTGGCCCAGGCAGGCAAGAATCAGCTGACCGCGCCGCTGAAAGTCGGCGCTATTTATACCGTCGGCCCTTACCTGTTCCCTCACCTGATTCCACAACTGCACCGGGTTGCGCCGCAGATGCCGTTGTACATCGAAGAAAACTTCACGCATGTGCTGCGCGACAAGCTGCGCAACGGTGAGCTGGATGCCGTCATCATTGCCTTGCCGTTCAACGAAGCTGACGTGCTGACCCTGCCGCTTTACGACGAGCCGTTCTCCGTCCTGATGCCAGCCGATCACCCCTGGACTCAGAAAGAGACCATCGACGCCTCGGCGCTCAACGACAAGAGCCTGTTATTGCTGGGCGAAGGTCACTGCTTCCGTGATCAGGTTCTGGAAGCCTGCCCTACCCTGGGCAAAGGCAATGAAGGTGCCAAGCACACGACAGTAGAATCCAGCTCGCTGGAAACCATTCGGCACATGGTCGCTTCCGGGCTGGGTATTTCGATCCTGCCGCTTTCGGCCGTTGACAGCCACCACTACGCGCCTGGCGTGATCGAAGTCCGCCCGCTGACGCCGCCTGTGCCTTTCCGCACAGTCGCCATCGCCTGGCGCGCAAGCTTCCCGAGGCCCAAAGCCATCGAAATTCTCGCTGACTCTGCTCGCCTGTGCTCGGTGGCACGTCCGAAAACAGTCGCAAGTTAGGCAGAAAAGAAATGAGCGAGCTTTCCAGGGTCTCGGTCACGGCGCTCAAGGGCGTCGGTGAAGCGATGGCAGAAAAGCTGGCCAGGGTCGGGCTGGAAACCCTGCAGGACGTGCTGTTCCATCTGCCGTTGCGTTACCAGGACCGGACCCGCGTCGTACCGATTGGCGCATTGCGCCCTGGCCAGGATGCCGTGATCGAAGGCGTGGTCAGCGGCGCCGATGTGGTAATGGGCAAGCGCCGCAGCTTGCTGGTACGGCTTGGCGACGGCACAGGTGTCGTCAGCCTGCGCTTTTACCACTTCAGCAACGCGCAGAAAGAAAGCATGAAGCGTGGCACGCACCTGCGCTGCTTCGGCGAAGCGCGTCCCGGTGCTTCCGGCCTGGAAATCTATCACCCGGAATATCGGGCGATCACCGGTGATGAGCCCGCGCCCGTCGAACAGACCCTCACGCCGATCTATCCCACGACTGAAGGCCTTACCCAGCAGCGCCTGCGTCAGCTGTGTCAGCAAAGCCTGGCGATGCTCGGCCCCAAAAGCCTGCCGGACTGGCTGCCGGATGAGCTGGCCCGCGACTATCAGCTGGCCCCGCTGGATGATGCGATCCGCTATCTGCATCACCCGCCCGCCGATGCCGATGTGGAGGAGCTGGCCCTCGGGCATCACTGGGCGCAACACCGGCTGGCTTTCGAGGAATTGCTTACCCACCAGCTTTCCCAGCAGCGCCTGCGCGAAAGTCTGCGCTCACAGCGCGCACCGGCGTTGCCTGTTGCGAAAAAACTGCCGAAACAATTTCTCGCCAACCTCGGCTTCGCGCCCACGGGTGCCCAGCAGCGGGTCGGCAAGGAAGTTGCCTACGACCTGAGCCAGCCTGAGCCGATGCTGCGGTTGATCCAGGGTGACGTTGGTTCGGGCAAGACCGTGGTCGCCGCGCTGGCTGCCTTGCAAGCGCTGGAAGCAGGTTATCAAGTGGCGCTGATGGCCCCCACCGAGATTCTCGCCGAGCAGCACTACATCAACTTCCAGCGCTGGTTAGAGCCGCTGGGCGTGGGCGTGGCATGGCTGGCGGGCAAGCTCAAGGGCAAGGCGCGCGCGACGTCCCTGGAGCAGATCGCCAGTGGCACCCCCATGGTAGTGGGCACCCATGCGCTGTTTCAGGACGAAGTGCAGTTCAAGAACCTCGCGCTGGTGATCATCGACGAGCAGCACCGGTTCGGTGTTCAGCAACGTTTGGCGCTGCGTAAAAAGGGCGTCGGCGGCCTGATGTGTCCGCATCAATTGATCATGACCGCCACACCGATTCCACGCACGCTGGCGATGAGCGCCTACGCCGATCTGGACACGTCGATTCTGGACGAACTGCCGCCCGGAAGGACACCGGTCAATACCGTGCTGGTTGCCGACAGCCGCCGCCTGGAAGTCGTGGAGCGTGTGCGCGCAGCTTGCGCCGAAGGTCGCCAGGCCTATTGGGTGTGCACGCTGATCGAAGAATCCGAAGAGCTGACCTGCAAAGCAGCTGAAACCACCTACGAAGAACTGAGCAGTGCCCTGGGTGAGGTTCGCGTCGGGTTGATACACGGGCGCATGAAGCCCGCAGAAAAGGCCGCGATCATGGCCGAATTCAAGCAGGGTGCGCTGCAATTGCTGGTGGCAACTACAGTGATCGAAGTTGGGGTCGACGTGCCGAACTCCAGCCTGATGATCATCGAAAACCCCGAGCGCCTCGGTCTGGCTCAATTGCACCAGTTGCGCGGGCGCGTCGGTCGCGGCAGTGCGGTCAGCCATTGTGTGCTGCTCTACCACCCGCCGCTTTCACAGATCGGACGGCAGCGGCTGGGCATCATGCGCGAAACCAACGACGGCTTTGTCATCGCCGAAAAGGACCTTGAACTGCGTGGTCCCGGTGAAATGCTGGGAACCCGACAAACGGGCCTTCTGCAATTCAAGGTCGCCGACCTTATGCGTGACGCAGACCTGCTACCGGCCGTACGCGACGCGGCTCAGGCCCTGTTGGAGCGCTGGCCCCAACATGTCAGCCCACTGCTCGACAGATGGCTGCGTCATGGCCAGCAGTATGGCCAGGTGTGATGCAGGCTACGCCTTGAACACCACGTGCGACCGAAAACGAATAACGTGGTTATACTTCAAAAAATGTAGGAATTTGGACATAGCTCATGACAGAAGTCGCCCACGTCAATGATCCGCAGCATGCGCCGTCGGTAATCCGGCAGTTGCTTGAAAAATTGGCTATCAGCTACAACGAAGTCATGGACAACAAAAGCTTGCCCCCGGCGCGCAAGGTTCAGGCTGTGCTGGTCGAGGACGCTGTCGGTGCGCTGCTTATCCTGTTCCCGCAGAGCCAGTTGCTCGACCTCAGCCGAATCACCGAGCTGACCGGGCGCCAGTTGACCGCTGTGCCGCATGATCGTTTGCAGCGCATGCTCACCAAGCACAACCTGCAAGTGCTGCCGGGGCTCCCGGCACTGACCAGCTCACCGTGCCTTTACGATGATCGCCTGCTGCAAGAGCCGACACTGCTGGTGGGCTCGGGCGAAAAGGGCCTGTTGCTGGAAATCAGCAGTGACGACTTCAAAGGCATGCTGAGCAAGGCCAGTGCCGCGCACTTCGGCCAGTCGGTCGCAGCTATCCGTCCGAACCTGGATCGTCCTGACGACGATCCGGCAGAAATCACCCAGGCCATGCATGTTTTCACGGCGCGTCGCATCCAGCAGCGTCTGGAAGCGACCCTGGAAATACCACCACTGGCCGGAACTGCACAGAAAATCATCAAGCTGCGGGTCGACCCCGATGCGACCATCGATGACATCACCGGCGTAGTCGAAACCGACCCTGCGCTGGCGGCACAGGTCGTGAGCTGGGCGGCATCGCCCTATTACGCGTCGACCGGCAAGATCCGCTCGGTAGAAGATGCAATCGTCCGCGTGCTGGGCTTTGATCTGGTGATCAACCTGGCACTGGGCCTCGCTCTGGGCAAAACCCTGAGTCTGCCCAAGGACCAGCCGCAACAGACCACGCCGTATTGGCAGCAATCCATCTATACAGCTGCCGTCATCGAAGGTCTGACCCGCGCCATTCCACGCGCCAGTCGCCCGGAAGCTGGCCTGAGCTACCTCGCCGGTTTGCTGCACAACTTCGGCTACCTGCTGCTGGCCCATGTGTTTCCGCCACACTTCACCCTGATTTGCCGCCAGCTGGAAGTTAACCCGCACCTGCACCACAGCTTTATTGAGCAGCATTTGCTGGGTATCAGCCGCGAGCAGATCGGGGCCTGGCTGATGCGCTATTGGGACATGCCGGATGAACTCGCCATCGCGCTGCGCTTCCAGCACGACCCGCACTACAAGGGCGAACATCACGTCTACGCCAACCTGGTTTATCTGGCCGTACGTCTGTTGCGGGTGAACGGCATCGGTGCCGGGCCAGAGCAGGAGATTCCTGACGAGTTGTTCGAACGCTTGGGCCTGTCCCGCGAAAAAGCCAACGAGTCAGTGAAAAAAGTGCTGGAGGCCGAGGTACTTCTGCGCGAACTGGCTTCGCAGTTCAGCAAGTAATGCGCTGATGTAATGTGCGAACAGTGCCTAAGGCTCTGGCTCAGGCACTATTTATCTCCTCAAACCTCAGAAAGGCTCGCCTTCTACCCCTGGCAGGTGCTCATCCAGGCGTAGCCAGGAAGCCGGTTCTCTATCCAAATGTGTCGTGAGGGCGTTGCCAGCTCCGGTTGGTCAAGTGTCGCAATGGTGACGTCGATCTCGTCCGGGCTGTTGCGCGTGAACAACGCCAGGTGAGCGCCGCACTTGCCGCAGAAATAGCGTACGCAGCTGGGTGAGGAGTCATACGCACAGGGGCTGCCTGTCAGCCACGTGAACGAAGCCAGCGGCACACTTGTCCAGGTTACAACCGTTGCACCCGAGGTGCGTCGACAGATGGAGCAATGACAGTGAGCGATGTCCCGCAACGGCGCATCGAACTGGTAACGCAGCCCGCCGCAATGGCAGCCACCCGAGTGTATCTCGCTCATCCATGCTTCTCCTTCATGCCCATAATCCGTGTGACAATAAAATTTCCACAATAGCTGATTGAAAGGTCGGTGAAAGCTTGGCCAATTAGCATCGCCTCACTTCCGGCAAAAAGACCGGCTAGCCAGGAACGGATTCCAACGTGTTTCAGGCCCAATTAACAACAATAATGGTGATTCCGATGCTTGCTGACTTCTCGTTCCACACCCTCCTTGCGCCTCCACTCCACGTACCGATCTGCTGAGCTGACTCGTTCATTTCACGTTCTGTAGCCGTATTACGTCTGGAGTATTCCCATGCTGACTTTCCTTGGCTTTGCCATGGTTATTGCGTTCATGTACCTGATCATGAGCAAGCGCCTGACTGCGCTGATCGCCCTGATTCTGGTTCCAATCATCTTCGCCCTGTTCGGTGGCTTCGCGGCCCAGATCGGCCCGATGATGCTGGCAGGTATCACCAAGCTGGCGCCGACCGGCGTGATGCTGATGTTCGCCATCCTTTATTTTGCGCTGATGATCGACTCCGGCCTGTTCGACCCGGCCGTGCGCAAGATCCTGAAAATGGTCAAGGGCGACCCGATGCGCATTTCGGTCGGCACCGCCGTGCTGGCGCTGGTGGTGTCCCTCGACGGTGACGGCGCGACCACCTACATGATCTGCGTCGCCGCCATGCTGCCGCTGTACAGCCGCGTCGGCATGAGCCCGCGCATCATGGCCGGCCTGATCATTCTGGCGGGTGGCGTGATGAACATGACCCCGTGGGGTGGCCCGACCGCTCGTGCGGCCAGTGCCCTGCATGTCGATGCATCCGACATTTTCGTACCGATGATCCCGGCAATGCTGGCTGGCGTGGTTGCGATCCTCGCAATTGCCTACTTCTACGGCAAACGCGAACGCGCTCGTCTGGGTGAACTGCACCTTAAGGGTGATGAAGTCGATCACAGCGAAATCAGCGTCTCGCAATTCCCGGATGCACGTCGTCCAAAGCTGATCTGGTTCAACGGCGCGCTGACCTTCGCACTGATGGTTGCCCTGATCATGGGCCTGCTGCCGCTGCCGGTACTGTTCATGATCGCGTTCAGTATCGCGATGATCATCAACTACCCGAACCTGCAGGACCAGAAGGACCGCGTATCAGCCCACGCCGGTAGCGTTCTGGCAGTGGTCGGCCTGATCTTCGCCGCAGGTATCTTCACCGGTATTCTGTCCGGCACCGGCATGGTCGACGCCATGTCGAAAAGCCTGCTGGCAGTGATCCCGGATGCGCTCGGCCCTTACCTCGCCGTCATCACCGCGCTGGTGAGCATGCCGTTCACTTTCTTCATGTCCAACGACGCGTTCTACTACGGCGTACTGCCAGTGCTGTCCGAAGCCGCTGCCCACTACGGCATAAGCCCGGTTGAAATGGCCCGCGCCTCGATCGTCGGTCAGCCGGTCCACTTGCTCAGCCCTCTGGTGCCATCGACCTACCTGCTGGTTGCCCTGGCCGGTATCGAGTTTGGCGACCATCAGCGCTTCACCCTGAAATGGGCGATTCTGGTGTGCCTGTGCATTCTGGTTGCCGCGCTGCTGATGGGGATCTTCCCGTTCTATAGCAGCATGTAAAACGCAGTACCTGTCACAAAGGCTCGCCGTTGACTTGATCGTTGACGGCGAGTTTTTGCGTTTGGGCGGTCAATTGGTTGAAGGCCGGTACTGCAACGCCTCGGCCAGATGGCTACGAGTGATCGCGTCCACCTGCTCCAGATCAGCCAGCGTTCGCGCCACTTTCAGCAGGCGATGCGCCGAACGTAATGAGAGAGTCAGGCGCTCGCAGGCCGTCTCCAGCCAGCGCTCATCGACACTGGACAGCGCGCAGTGCTCGCGCAGCCCTGGTAGGTCGAGAAAGGCATTGGCACAGCCCTGACGACGTTGCTGCCGTTCTCTGGCCTGCGCAACCACCGCTGCCGCGCTTGCAGTGTTCTCACTGGTGGTCGAGTCGGGGTTGAGGGCTGTGGCTTCGCGGGCGACGGTCAGGTGCAGATCAATCCGGTCCAGCAGCGGGCCGGACAACTTGTTGCGATAACGCTGCACCTGCTCGGAGGAACAACGGCAGCGCCCGGTCGGCTCACCCAGATATCCACAGGGGCATGGGTTCATCGCTGCCACCAGTTGGAACCGCGCCGGAAAGCGCACGCGATCCCGCGCCCGGGAAATCACGATATGCCCGGACTCCAGCGGCTCACGCAAAACCTCCAGCACGCGGCGATCGAACTCCGGCAGCTCATCGAGAAACAGCACGCCGTGATGTGCCAACGTGATTTCGCCAGGTTGCGGACGACTGCCACCGCCCACCAATGCCGGCCCGGACGCCGAGTGATGCGGCTGTCGAAACGGCCGCTGCGGCCAACTGGTCAGCGGCACTTGGCTGGCAACCGACTGAATCGCCGCCACTTCAAGCGCTTCGTGCTCATCCAGCGGCGGCAACAAACCCGGCAGGCGGCTGGCGAGCAATGTCTTGCCGATGCCGGGTGGCCCACTGAACAGCAGGTTGTGCGCACCCGCAGCGGCAATCACCAACGCACGCTTCGCGGCGGTCTGGCCCTGCACTTCGCTAAGGTCCGGATACGGCTTGGGCTGATGCAGCAGGCCGCTGGACTGATACGGCGCAATCACCGTGCGCCCGTTGAAATGCGCAACCAGCTCCAGCAAGTGATTCACCGCAATCACCCGCAGCCCCGACGCCAGACAGGCTTCTTCGGCGTTCACCGCCGGAATGATCAGCGTCCGCTCCGCTGCACGTGCCGCCAGCGCAGCAGGCAGCACGCCCTGAATCGGCCGAATCGCTCCCGACAGCGCCAGCTCGCCCAGGCATTCAACATCCTGCAACGCAACCAGCGGCACCTGCCCGCTGGCAGCCAGCAAACCCAGCGCAATCGCCAGATCGAACCGCCCGCCATCCTTGGGCAAATCAGCCGGCGCAAGGTTGAGCGTGATCCGCCGCGCCGGAAAATCCAGCCCGGAATTGAGAATGGCACTGCGCACCCGGTCCTTGCTCTCCTTCACCGCGCCTTCCGGCAACCCCACCAGCGTCAGGGCCGGCAGGCCGTTGGCCAGATGCGCTTCAACAGTAACCGCCGGGGCTTCCACCCCGACCTGGGCACGACTATGGACGATAGCCAGCGACATGGATCATTCCTTGATATGAGCGATGGGCGGGTATCGTGCTTTATTTGCGGGATGGAGGTGAGTGGGGAATGGATACAGGGTGTGAGTGGGGCCACTGCACTCCCTATTCTGACAAGTGGCTGAATTGTCAAAGCATGGATGGAAACAACGCAGCCGCAGGTCACGTCACAAAGTGCCTTGGGTAAAGCGGTGAACTACCTAGCTCACAACTGGAGCCGGATAGAGCGTTATATCGAAGCTGGTTTTCTACCCATCGACAACAACGCTGCCGAAAGAGCAATCAGGCCGTTCGCCATCGGACGAAAAGCCTGGCTGTTCAGCGACACGCCCAAAGGCGCCACGGCCAGCGCCCAGATCTACAGCTTGGTCGAGACCGCCAAACTCAACGGCCAAGAGCCTTATACGTGGCTGCGCCACGTACTTGAGCGGTTGCCGCATGCTGCATCGGTAAAAGATTACGAAGCCTTGCTGCCGTGGAACTGCTCGCCAGAGATGCCTCGCTAAACCCAATCCTTATTTTTTGCTAGGTGGGGTTGTGGCGCGGATACGCTATTTCTTGCGATCACTGAAGCATTGAAGAATTGGAAAGCGGTCCATCATTGGAAGTCTGCCTTGCAGAGCTTCCAGGGAGACTGTCAGAAATTT
>NZ_LJQT01000271.1:0-5807 GCF_001400515.1 Pseudomonas meliae
TTGTCTACACCCTCTTAAATGGAAAGCAATAATTGCCCGCCCGGGCGTGCCACTCAAGCGTGGAAGGGTGAAGTTTTCTTAATGACAGTTAGGGTTATTATCTAGTTTTTGTTCAGTCTCTGTACCAGCGCTGTCACAACACGAAGCGGTCTGACGTGGCATAATACCCGGCTAAATTGCGAGGAGAGAAAGTGGGGAGTATCGAGCAAGATCAGCCACCCCACCCCAAAACGATGACTTACACTCTATTTGGCATCAAAGCCTGCGACACTATGAAGAAGGCCCGCACCTGGCTCGACGATAATTCCGTGAGCTACGATTTTCATGACTACAAGACACAGGGCATCGACCGGGAACACCTCGCGCAGTGGTGCAATGAACACGGCTGGCAGGTCGTGCTGAACCGCGCAGGCACTACCTTTCGCAAGCTCGATGACGGACAAAAGGCCGATCTCGATCAAGCGAAAGCCATAGAACTGATGCTCGCGCAGCCGTCCATGATCAAGCGTCCGGTGCTTGATCTGGGCAATAAAACCCTGATCGGCTTCAAGCCCGACCTGTATGCAGCGGCTTTACAGTAAGCCAGAGCGCTACTGAAAGCCCCTTGATAAAGCCAAGAGGTATTTACATGTCCACTACCCTGTTCAGCCTGGCCTTCGGCGTCGGCACTCAAAATCGTCAAGGCTCATGGCTCGAAGTATTTTACGCTCAGCCGCTGATCAATCCTTCCGTAGAACTGGTCGCGGCCATCGCGCCTGTTCTGGGTTACACCAACGGCAATCAGGCAATCACCTTCAATGTAGACCTGGCATACAAGCTGGCCGAGGCGGTCAAATCCGTGGACGCGACCCAGGCCGCGCTGCTGACTCGTCTGGCGGAAAGCCAGAAGCCGCTGGTTGCCACCCTGCTGGCTGAAGACGCAACCCTGACGTCGACTACAGAGGCTTACCTCAAGCTGCACCTGCTGTCGCATCGCCTGGTCAAGCCACACGGCCTGAACCTGGCAGGTATCTTCCCGTTGCTGCCAAACGTAGCCTGGACCAGCCAGGGCGCGGTCGATCTCACCGAACTGGCCGAACGTCAGCTTGAAGCACGCCTTAAAGGCGAACTGCTGGAAGTGTTCTCGGTCGACAAATTCCCGAAAATGACCGACTACGTCGTACCGAGCGGCGTTCGTATCGCTGACAGTGCTCGCGTACGTCTGGGCGCTTACATCGGCGAAGGCACCACCGTCATGCACGAAGGCTTCGTCAACTTCAATGGCGGCACCGAAGGCCCGGGCATGATCGAAGGCCGCGTTTCTGCAGGCGTATTCGTCGGCAAGGGCTCGGATCTGGGTGGCGGCTGCTCGACCATGGGTACGCTGTCGGGTGGCGGCAACATCATCATCAAGGTTGGCGAAGGCTGCCTGATCGGTGCCAACGCCGGCATCGGTATTCCGCTGGGCGATCGCAATACCGTGGAATCGGGTCTGTATGTGACCGCCGGCACCAAGGTCGCGCTGCTCGATGAAAACAACGAACTGGTCAAGATCGTCAAGGCACGCGAGCTGGCAGGCCAGAACGACCTGTTGTTCCGTCGCAACTCGCAGACCGGCGCAGTGGAATGCAAAACCCACAAGTCGGCCATCGAGCTGAACGAAGCACTGCACGCTCATAACTGATGCTGTGTGCGGGTTCAAGGCTGCGGCCTTGAACCTCCGCCTCCACACGCTGGACGAACAATGCCCCTCATTTCTCCCTGGCGTGGCGACTTCCCCGCTATCGCCGCCCTGCAACGGCAAGGCCAGACCTATCTGGACAACGCCGCCACCACGCAAAAACCTCAGGCGCTGATCGATGCCCTGACTCATTACTACGTCAACGGTACCGCCAACGTGCATCGTGCCCAGCATCTGCCGGGCGCACACGCCACCCAGGCGTTTGAAGCCAGCCGTGGCAAGGCCGCGCACTGGCTGAATGCCGGCGAGAGCGGACAAATCATCTTTACCCACGGGGCCACTTCTGCGCTCAACCTGCTGGCCTATGGGCTGGAGCATAGTTTCACTGCGGGCGACGAGATCGCCATTAGCGCACTGGAACATCACGCCAACCTGCTGCCGTGGCAGCAACTGGCTCAGCGCCGCGGCCTGAAACTGGTGATACTGCCGCTCGATCCCGATGGTGTAATCGACTGCCATGCTGCGGCCAGTCTGATCGGCCCTCGCACGCGTCTGCTCGCAGTCAGTCAGCTGTCCAACGTGCTCGGCACTTGGCAGCCGCTCGCCCGCCTTATCGCACTGGCGAAAGCGCAAGGTGCGCTCACGGTCGTGGACGGATCACAAGGTGTGGTGCATGGACGCCACGATGTACAGGCACTGGGCTGCGACTTTTATGTGTTTTCCAGCCACAAGCTTTATGGTCCGGAAGGGCTAGGTGTGCTGTACGGACGCAGCGACGCGCTACCGAACCTGACGCACTGGCAGTTCGGCGGCGAGATGGTGCTGACCGCCGATTATCAACACGCGAAATTTCGCCAGGCCCCGCTGGGCTTTGAAGCGGGCACCCCGCCCATCGCCAGCGTGATCGGTCTGGGCGCTACGCTGGCTTACCTGGAAAGCCTTGATCATCAGGCGGTCGCGGAACACGAAGCAAATCTGCACCGTCGCCTGCTTGAAGGCCTGCAAAGGCGTGAAGGTATTCAGGTATTGGGCTCACCGGACCTGGCACTGGCCAGTTTCGTCGTGGACGGCATACACAACGCCGATCTGGCTCATTTGCTGACCGAACAGGGTATTGCCGTGCGCGCTGGTCGTCACTGCGCGATGCCACTGTTCGATACACTCGGTCTGCCCAGCGCAATTCGTGTTTCACTTGCGCTCTACAATGATTCAGATGACTTGCTGCGGTTTTTCAGCGCACTGGATCAGGCACTGGAGCTGCTTCGATGACTCTCCCCGCATTGGCGCAGACCGCGCTCGACAGCTTTTCCCAGCCACAGAGCTGGGAACAGCGCGCACGCCTGCTCATGCAATGGGGGGATCGCCTCCCCTCGTTGAGCGACGAAGAAAAGACGGACGACAATCTGGTACACGGCTGTGAAAGCAAGGTCTGGCTGACGGGCGAAGTCAGCGCAGGAGCCTGGCTGTTCCGGGCCAGCAGCGACGCCCGGCTGATTCGAGGTCTGGTGGCGCTACTGCTGGCCCGCGTTAACGGTCTGTCGGCCCCGGAGCTGGAAGCCGTGGACTTGTCTGACTGGTTCGATCAGTTGGGCCTTGGTCGCCAGCTCTCACCGTCACGCAGCAACGGCCTGAATGCCGTGCTACAGAAGATGCGTCAGCTGACTCAAGCCTGATCGGGCGTTGCAACCGCTGGCTTGACCCGCTCCGAAGGCCGTCGCGCACCTGCAACCAGCTTGTCCACTGCACGCGTGGCGGCGACCATGCCGAACGTGGCAGTGACCATCATCACCGCGCCGAAGCCGCCTGCACAGTCGAGCTTTACACCCTCACCGACGAACTTCTTTTCCAGGCAAATACTGCCATCAGGCTTGGGATAGCGCAGCTGTTCGCTGGAGAACACGCAAGGCACGCTGTAGTGGCGGTTAGGCGTGCGCGAAAAGCCATAGTCGCGACGCAGGGTGGAACGTACCTTGGAGGCCAGCGGGTCGTTGAACGTGCGGTTCAAGTCGGCGATCTGAATCAGTGTCGGATCAATCTGCCCACCGGCACCACCGGTGGTGACCATCTGGATCTTGCGCCGCTTACACCACGAAATCAGTGCTGCCTTGGCGTTGACGCTGTCGATACAGTCGATCACGAAATCCATGTCCGGGGTGATGCACTCAGCCATCGTGTCGCGGGTCACGAAATCAGAAACCGCATGCACGATGCAATCAGGATTGATCGCGCGAATCCGCTCGGCCATCACTTCAACCTTCGGTCGACCGACTGTGCTGTCCAGTGCATGCAATTGGCGGTTGCTGTTGCTGACACAGACGTCGTCCATGTCAAACAGCGAAATCTCGCCCACACCACTGCGTGCCATGGCTTCCGCCGCCCACGAGCCCACGCCGCCGATACCGACCACTGCCACATGAGCCGCGCGCAGGCGCGCCAGGCCTTCAATGCCGTACAAACGGGCGATGCCAGCGAAACGTGGATCTTCTGCGCTCATGATCAATACCTCAAAAACCGGCGCGCATTATAGGGGTTTGTCGGGAGTTAAGGCACCCGGCTTGTCGCCCCGTCGAAATCAGGGCTGACGGGGCAAAAACTATCTGTTCTGCAAAGACAGCACAGAAAAAAGTCTAAGCAGTCGAAATGTCCAACACGTCAAAGCCGCTAGGGTTAATGGACGCGACAGGGAGTCGCGGTATACAGACACCGCATGGAGCACATTTCAAACATGGATGAAAATTCAAACAATACAGGCACGTGGTCGGCAAACCTTTTCAAAACAAGACTTAACCATCCGCCCGACTGGCCTGCAATGATCTCTGGCGTGGCCTATGCCCCTTTTCGACCGGGCCAAAGCCCCTACAAACAGATTTTTCCGACGCGCGATCAGATAAGGGAAGACCTGCTGTTACTTCGAAGCCTTACACGAAATATAAGAACGTACTCGGTGGAAGGGACATTAATGCATATCCCCGAGCTCGCCGAAGCACTGGGCATGAATGTCACACTTGGCGTATGGATAACAGAGGATGAAACGCACAATAGTCAGGAAATAAAGGCGGGGATCGAACTCGCCAATCGTTACTCCAGCGTGCAACGCCTGGTCCTGGGAAATGAAGTCCTGTTTCGTGATGATGTTCCCGTCGATCTGCTTATTCACTATCTGCAGACCGCACGACGTGCCGTCTATGTACCTGTCTCGACCTCCGAGATATGGACACAATGGTACGAGACGCCGGAACTTGTCAGGCATGTCGACTTCATTGCGGCTCATATATTGCCTTTCTGGGAAGGCGCATCAGCGCTGGACGCGAGCGCGATCGTTCTGGCGCACGCGAACGAACTGAGCGCGAGATTCCCTGACAAACCCCTCATACTTTCCGAGATTGGCTGGCCAAGCAAGGCCATCGCCAAGAGGCGGATGACAAGCTCTGACGCAGAGCACTCGATATACCTGCGCAACCAGATTCCGCTACTCGATCAGCACGGCCATGACTATTTCGTGATAGAAGCCTTCGACCAGCACTGGAAGACTGAAGAAGGCCTGCCCGGCCCTAATTGGGGTTTGTTCGATGCAAAGCGCAGATTAAAACTGCACGTCAGCGGCCCGATAAAAATGCCGGTCAACGTGCTCTCGGAAATACTCAGGCTTGTCACCCGCCTTAGACCGGAATCGTGGCCTGCGGGCGCCTTGATAATCGTGCTGGCTTATTGCGCATTGTCAGGGTTCGGTATGTACAACTCGCCGCCACTGCCCGCCTGGCTCGCGCTGCCTGTTGCCTTTATCTGGGCTGCCAGCATACTGACTTACACAGGTATCGAAACGCATGAATTCCTCGAAGCCTGCTGGGGGCCGGGTGCCCCACGCTCTTTCTACCCCCACCATAGCCCTGTTGGCCCCACCCAGAAAGTTTCCCTGCATGTTCCGTGTTACAACGAACCTCCGGACATGGTGAAACGGACGCTCGACTCGTTGCAAACGCTGGAGTACCCGGACTTCGAAGTGCTGGTCATCGACAACAATACTCAGGACCCGGACATATGGAAGCCTATCGAGCTCTATTGTCAGCAGCTCGGCCCTCGGTTCCGGTTTTTTCATGTCAATCCACTTCCCGGATTCAAAGCGGGTGCACTTAAGAGGGTGTAGACA
>NZ_LJQT01000121.1:0-2779 GCF_001400515.1 Pseudomonas meliae
TGTCTACACCCTCTAAGGATGCATTGCTGATCCAGGCTATGGATAGTGAAGGCGCAGTCATCAGGAAACTGGACAAAGCCACCATCAAGGAATTGGTTACAACCATTGAGGCCCCCCAACACCTCAGCGAGTACCTCGACCTAAATCTGAAAACATCGGCGTATGCGCAACAACTCAAGCAGTCACGAAAAGTCATGCTGGAAGCTCAGATGAAGATGATGCTGCTGGAGATCGAACAACTGGCGTTTGCGCCAGCGGGTCGAGAGTGGATCAAAGCAGTGCTGGATTCGCCAGCACCGCAAGGGCGCCGAACCATCGAAGATGAAGCCATCGAAGTCAGGTTTTTCACTGTCAATCAATTCAAGATGACCAATGTCATGCTGATCGCTCCCGCGGGGAAATTCGATAAGGGACCGCTTGTACTGTGCACACTGAATGCTTCCGACGGCATCGTTTTCCGCTGGTTCAACAGCATGTTTCATCTCACCACCACCTTTCTGGAAGAAGTCTCGTTTCAGCAGTACCTGCTTAAGCAAATACCGCTGTCCAGGCGTCTGGAGACGCTGCGTGCCATGCAGTACGAGAAAGAGGCAAAGCACTGGCGCCCGCCACAGGTACTTACTCAATTTTCGCTGATACCGATCCCTTCAAGGCTGCTGCATCCAGTCGTTTTTATCCGCCAGAGCAAAGATATTTACGAGGAAATTCACGAGACCAGGATCACTCAGTTGATCAGCGAAGCCAAGCGGCATATGAGCCAGGAAACCAATCAGGGGCAAGCCGGCCGAAGCTTCGATCTGATCGCCGGTATCGCAATTCTGTTTCTGCCTGAACCGATCATGATGCCTGTTGCGCTGGGCGTGGGCCTGTATAAAACCTGGAACGCCTTTTCGAAAATAGACGAAGGCGACCACGAAGGAGCCGCCGAGGAGTTTCTGAGCGCCATTGGCTATCTTGCCACTGCTCTCATTGGCCATGTGGCGCTAGCCCTTAAACCGGTAACGCATGCCTCAGGAGCAGCAAGAAGTCCGCACCTGATTCGCAGGGTGGGTCGCGATGGGCAGATGCAGATTGGCTATCTCCTGTCGCATTCCAAAGCCCCACGTTTTGCAGACTCTAAATTAATCGTCGCTATGGACCCTCACCGCTTCATTGCCATCGAGATAGAGGGCCAGACCTGCTTCATAAGCCGTCGTGCCAACATGTTCGGCCACTCGCGCCTTTATCGGCCGAACCCCATGGATGCAACGCAGTTGGTGCATGAGCAGGAATTTGCCTTGCGTACTACCAGCGGTGCCTGGAAAACCGTGGGAAAACAAATACCGCGGCTGAGTCAGCCAGCCATCCGCAATGCCCAAGCACAGCTGACCAGCCTGACAACTGCCTGGCCTGCGTCCCTGGAAGAAGCAAGCAGCGCTGAACGTTTGAAGTTCGAGGCCGATTACCTCGCCCTGAGTAAAGCGTCCAACGCAGAAAGCTTTTCGGAAATAGCAGCTTATACAGAGGGAGGTTCGGCAGCCATCAATCCTGTATTGCGAAACGGTATGCGCAACGCCACCACAAGCAGGTTTCTCCGCCAGTTCTACAAACTCAAGCCATGGCATGGCACTGCCTTTCGCTCCACGTATGTATCCAGCGAAGGAGTGGCATGTCTGGAACGCGAGATAGGTGCGGTGTTTACAGATAATGGCGTGCAGTCCGCATCGGTATCGCGAGCCAATGCCTCCAGATGGAGCCAGGATGGATTTGTGAGCAGTAACGCTAACTCGGAAAATCACCCGGTATTCTTTATCTTCGCGCCTAATGTGCCCAAGAAGAACATGTTTACCGGCTTTCTCGGTGATCACGTCGCCATCCCGCCTGGAACTCGCGTGCAACTGGGTGCGACAACACGGGTCAACGGCCAGCTGTTCGCCTGGTTCGATGCTCCCGAGCGACTCGTTGACCAGACCTACGATCTTTACACCGGAGCACAGGAGTTCTGGGTATGAGGCGCTTGGCCGTTTGAACACAACGGCAGTAGAGACAATGCTGGTATTTCATGGTCCGCACCATTGCAGCGCATAGCGCACGCCCTCTTCCTGCCCCCGTTCCAGGTTGGTGCGCATACCCTTTACTGCGCGACACATTCGTTCCATTTTGCGACGCGCTCAGGTTGGCCCAGACCTTGCTAACGGTTGAAAGAGCAACGTAATGCACCGCCGCAGACCTATCAAAAAAATGAACCAAGGGAGCTAGTCAATGAAGCGTCGCAGCCTGATCAAAGCCTTTACCCTGTCCGCATCGATCGCCGCCATGGGGTTGACCTGGACCGTTCAGGCTGCCGAAACCATCAAGGTCGGTATTCTGCATTCGTTGTCCGGGACCATGGCGATCTCCGAGACCTCGCTCAAAGACATGGCCTTGATGACCATTGACGAGATCAACGCCAAAGGCGGCGTCAACGGCAAGATGCTCGAAGCAGTGGTTGTCGACCCGGCTTCCAACTGGCCACTGTTCGCCGAAAAAGGCCGCCAATTGCTGACCCAGGACAAGGTGGCGGTGGTCTTTGGTTGCTGGACATCGGTATCGCGCAAATCGGTGCTGCCGGTCTTTGAGGAACTCAACGGCTTGCTGTTCTACCCCGTGCAGTACGAAGGCGAAGAGATGTCGCCCAACGTGTTCTACACCGGTGCCGCGCCTAACCAACAGGCGATCCCTGCGGTCGAGTACGTAATGAGTGAAGAAGGCGGTTCGGCCAAGCGCTTCTTCCTGCTCGGCACTGAACCGCCCCGGGTTT
>NZ_LJQT01000328.1:0-10213 GCF_001400515.1 Pseudomonas meliae
TCTACACCCTCTTAACGATACAAATACCTTCTATCAGGTATGATGCGCGCTACTTTAATACGGGAAGTATGAGGTATGCCGTGCAGAATCATTGTGGCCGACGATCACCCGCTGTTTCGTGAGGGCATGCTGCGTACTATCGAGCGGCTGATACCCGAAGCGATTATTGAAGAAGCAGGCAATCTGGATGAAGTACTCACCCTCGCACGCCGGGGTGATGAGGTCGACACACTGGTGCTAGACCTGCGCTTTCCGGGGCTCACTTCGATGCAGACCATCGGCAGCCTGCGCAGCGAGTTCAAACGCACTTCAATCATTGTCGTCTCGATGGTCGATGATCTGGACACCATTTCACAGGTCATGTCTCAGGGTGCGGATGGCTTCATTGGCAAAAATATAGCCCCCCTGGAAATTGCCGAATCCATCATCGCCATCCGCGATGGCGAAGTGGTGGTCAAGTACAAGCCCGAAGGTTCGTTACTGAGCGATCTGGACTCTGGCGCAATCAGCCATCTGACCGCACGTCAAAGAGAAGTACTGGGGCTTGTGGCGTCGGGAAAAACCAACAAGGAAATCGCCAGGGATCTGGGTATTTCACCCCTTACCGTGCGTATTCATGTCTCCAGCCTGCTAAAGGCGCTTGGTGTGCCCACCCGATCGGCTGCCGCTGCACAGTTTTCCAGCCTGGCCGGCAAACAGCACTGAGACGGTAGCCGTCATGTCATTACTGCCCCAACGAATAGATCTGGAAATGACTCAGGCGCTGCTGCGCATGGCGGTCATTGCCACATCGATCCTTTACGCACTGATCGCGTATGGGATGGGTGAAATGTCAGAGAACAAGCTGTTTGTGATCCTGGCTTATTGCATGGGCTTCGGCGTCGTCACGGTGGGGCTGATCATACGCATTGCCCAGCGCCCGGGTGCCTCCGGCAGACGACGTCTGTTTGCCCTGGTGACCGATAATCTGGCGGGAATCGTAACGATCTCGGTTGGCGGCGAGGCCATGTTGCCGGTGTACTCGGTAATGCTGAGCATGACGGTCGGCTACGGCATGCGCTACGGGCGCAACTACCTGCTGCTGGCAACCGGCTTTTCCATGATTTCGTTGATGATCATCATCGTGCTCACGCCGTTTCTGCGTGAACACCATGCTGTGGCCGTCATGATGATCCTGACCATGCTGGTCCTGCCGCTGTTTGTCTATTTTCTGCTTGGCCGACTGCACATGGCCCTTGAAGAAACCCAGGCGGCCAATCAGGCCAAGTCAAGGTTTCTGGCACAGGCCAGTCATGACCTGCGCCAGCCGATCCACTCCATCAGCCTGTTTACTGCCTGCCTGCGCGATGCGGCTTTGGGCGATAACGAACAACGTCTGGTAAATAACATCGACCGGGCATTGAGTGCGGTAGAACAACTGTTTCGTTCGTTGCTGGACATCTACACCCTCAACCAGGGCGAAGTCGCACCGCGCCCCGAATCAGTCGACCTGGATGCACTGCTCAACGGGCTGGCCGCGCAGAACAGCGAGGCTGCTGCTACCTGGGCTGGCGTGGATATTCGCGTACACAGCGGCAACCATCACGTCTGGACCGACCCGGCATTGCTGCGCACGCTGTTGCAGAACCTTGTCTCCAATGCTTTCAAATACGCGCCGGGCAAACCGATTCTGATTGGCTGTCGCCGGCAAAAAGGCACAGTCAGCATTGGTGTTTATGATCGGGGTCGCGGCATACCCGCAGAGCACTTGCCGCACTTGTGCAACGAGTTCTATCGCGTCCGCGAGAAGCGTGACCGCGACATTGAAGGTGTTGGCCTGGGGCTGAGTATCGTCAGCCGTATCGCCAGGCTCATGAATCTGCGGGTCAATATCAGTTCAGTGCCCGAGCGCGGCACTGCGGTAACCGTCAGCGGCCTGAAAGCCGTGGCCGCCAGCCAGCCGGTGAACAACATCGAAATCAACTGGAATACCCGCCTGCTTTCCGGTCTGCGCGTCATGCTGATCGAAGACAATCGCAACGTGCTTGAAGCCACCGCCATGTTGCTACGCAGATGGGGCTGCGAGGTACAGACCTTCAGCAGCATCCCCGAGATCAGTGTCGACTGTGATCTGGTAGTCACTGACTTCGATCTGGATCGTACGGCCTCGGGCGCCGACTGCATTGCCTACCTGAGCGGGCTGCAGGGAAGACGCATACCCGCCATCGTGATTACCGGCCATGAGCTTCAGCACGTCCGGCAGACGCTGAACGATCCGGATATCCCCGTTCTTTCAAAACCGGTAAGGCCGGTCGAACTGCGCTCGCTGCTGCTGAGTTTCAAGGCCGGTTCGGCGGTGTACTGACAGTCGTTGGAATGTGTTGCTTGCAGACGTTGGGCAGCGAGCTGTGGTCAATCAGTTGTGAAGCGCTCAACCACATTGCCCTTGAACTTGATGAAGATACGCGTAATCGACGCTTTTCTTCCGGTAGCTTGCGTGCCGCTCAGTGTGCTTGCGTCGCCCATTATTTCCTGTGCATCGCCCATACGCGATTGCCCTTGAAGCAAGGTAGATGCTGCGTCTCCAGAACCATATCGGTTAGAGTACTTGACCGCCATCTTGGTCAATGAGTTAAGACCTGATTCGTTACGGTCGTAGTACCACTCAGAGCTGTTATCGGACACATTGTCCTGCGCCGAATAAGTCGCACCAAACGCCTGGCGAATCTGTTCCTTGGTCGACTTGCGGGCAATGATGTTGGCTTTTATATAGTCAGGCGCATATTTGTAATCACCGGTCAGGGTATCGAGCGGGTTGCCGCCACCGGTCGAACAGGCCGTCATGGTTGCTGTGACCAGCGTAATCGCCGCCAACCCCCTTATGTTTGCCAAATGGCGAGAAATACCCATGCGCGCTCCCTCTGAAAACAAAGTCTGTTGTGAGTGATCCGTTTACACCACTGCAAGACCTGTTACGGTCGCGCACGCGCGGCCGGCGACGTTATAAAAACGTCGTCTGCCATCAACAAGTCAGGGTGTTATTCAGCGCATTAGCTTAAGTTGCCGAACCAGGGCCAGCCATAGTACGGATGTACTAGTAACAGTAAGGATGTACTGCTTCTGCAGACTGACAACTTTCTCAGAAACGGTAAGTCGCCCCCACGCCCAAAAAGCTGGCGCGGTTCTGATAGCGCGCGCTGTAACTGGCCAGCGCATTGGCACGGCTGACATCAACGCTTTCTTCTTTAAGATAGGCGTAGGCAACATCAAGGGTAAGTTCTTTGCTGACGTCATAACCCGCCCCCACACTGAAGATCGTACGGTCGCCGGTCGGTGTGCGTGGCGAGCGATTGGTATTGCTGGTCGGTGACTGATCCAGACGGATGCCAGTACGCAACGACCAGTGTGAATCCAGTCGATACGATGTGCCGAGCGCATAGGCCCAGGTATCGTGCCAGTCCAGCCCGCCAGCGATAGCGCCAGACAAGGACGCAGCAAGTATCCCTCCACGCGCAGGGCTGATGTTCTCGGTGCTGAAACTCAGGTCCTTCATGCGGCTCCAGCGCGTCCAGGTCGTCCCCGCATAAAGTGTCCAGGCATCGGTGAGCTTCTGGGTGACTGACAGCTCGTAGGATTCAGGAGTATCGACCTGTAGCGAGCAGTCATAGCGATTGCTGCTCAGCAACTGGGCTGGCGTACCGGCACCTGTGGCAACCTCGGTGTGGCAATCCAGGTCGTAGCGCACTTTGGAGTGGTAGGTCAAACCAGCCTGCGTGGTATCAGTCAGGCTGGCCAGAACGCCGATATTGAAGCCCAGCGCGACATCCTTGCCCTTCACCTTCACATTACTGTCGGCGATGGCCGGGTTAAGCGTCAGGTCCGACTCCAGCGAGCCGGCAAACTGATTGATGGTCGGCCCGAAGCCCACCGATACCCTGTCATTGAAGGCATAACTCAATGTCGGTTGCAGGGTCAGAACTTTTGCATCGCTCTTGCTGGCAAAGGCGCGCCCTTGAAAACCGCGTTCGTAATCCGTCGCCAGGCCGAACGGCACGTACGCGCCAAGGCCGATGGCCCAGTGTTCATTCAGCCTGCGAGTATAAAAACCGAACGGAATGGCCTTGAATGGCACCATGTCGCCATCGTTGCTGCCGCTCGAACGTCCACTCGCGTGGCTGATATCCGTCGATGCATCGATAAAGGTAGCGCCACCGGTGACCTGCTGGCCGGCCAGACGCGCAATGCCTGCAGGGTTGCCGTATACCGTGCCGGCATCTTCGGCGGCAGAGGCCCGGCCCGCAAACGCTGTGCCCATGCCGCTTATACCTTGCTCGTTAAGCGCAAAGCCACCTGCATACAAGTGCGTGGAAATCATGGCAACCGTGAAGCCCAGGGTCGTCTTGTGCATGGTGTTCAATGCTCGCAGTAAAGGGGGTCCGGTCAACCCGTTTGAAGGGGAAACTGCCTGCATACACTTGCAAAGTGTTTTCAGGCATTCCATGCGCTGGCAAACCTGCGATTTTATCAACGCAAAAATAGGATCCCTATAGTACACATGTACTAGTACACACCTCTTGGGTAAGTCCTTAACGTTGACAAGGGCATTAAACTCGTTAAATAGTTGGAGGCGAGGAACACAATATTTTATGTAAGCCACGATCAGGTATGGCACGATCACTTCCTGAACAAGATCGGCAGCGTCAGGCGTACTGCCAAGGCTGCATCAGTGCTTTTATGACCAGGGTGACGCATTTTGAACAACAAATTGACTTCAGCAGAGCTGGCAGTCATCAGTGAGATCGAGGCCACTTCCAGCCTGTTAAGGCTGGTGACCCGGCTGACCGGCCTGAGATTCGCGGCAATTGCCAAAGTAACCGAAACCAGCTGGACGGCATGTGCCGTGTACGACGAGATCAAGTTCGGACTGGAGGCCGGTCACGAGCTCAAACTGGAAACCACGCTGTGCAATGAGTTACGCCAGCACAAGCGTCCTATCGTAATCAACGAAGTTGCCACGGATGCGGTCTACGCAGAGCACCCCATCCCGAAACTCTACGGTTTTCAGAGCTATTTCTCGTTGCCGATCATTTTCCCCAACGGAGACTTTTTCGGCACGCTGTGCGGTCTGGACAACCTGCCGACGCCACTCGACGACGCCGATACGCTAGATACCCTGAAAGTCTTCTGCACGTTGATCGCCAGCACGCTGTACGCGCACTACCAACTGCAGGAAATGCAGGAAGTCACTGCTTAAGGCATGGAATGCCTCAGGTGCGCAATTGCCGTTCCATGATCAATGTGCGCTCCTCCCCTTCCTGATGCTCTCGCACCAACCTGAAACCCAGCGCCTTGTAAAACTCCTGCGCAGTCAAGGATGACGGCACAATCAGCAGCCCTATATCAGTCTCCAGGGCGACACGTTCCAGCTTTGCCATCAACAAACGCCCGACGCCCCGACGATGCCAGTCAGGGTCGACAAACACCGAGCGCACAACCTGACCCTCCAGGCTGGCAGTTCCGACAACCACCGCCACCGCCACCGCCACCGCCACCGCCACAAACATCCGACGTTGCTGCATGAGCCGCTCAATGGCAGACGGGCTGAAACTCAATTGCACGCGCTCGATCACACTGACCGGGTAATCCCTGGCATTGCTGGTGCGCAAGGCAGCCAGCACCACTCGACTGATGGCGTCAGCGTCTGCTCTCCGTGCGGGTCGAACCTTGATGTCCATTTTTCGTACCTGGGCAGATAAACCGCACATGAAGAGCACAGTGAAAGCCGGCTTCGTTGATACCGAGCCATGACCGTTTTGCTGATGTGCAACCAAACGACGAATGGCATTTTTTGTAACACTCTGCATACAAACGAGCAGGCCCTTTATCTTATGGGGCTGCGCGACCGATAACGCTTAAAAAGTAGCCGTCTGCGGCCGATTAACCTGTACTTCGCCTGTAATTGAATTTTTTTCATCTGTTAAAGTCGGCTCCGTGATGTCATATAGTCATCACCGAACACCCATCGAGAATTTTATGAACGCCAGTGCCCCCATTCCGCTGAATGAAACGCAACGTCTGTTGCGCATCAGGGAGCTGTGCGTACTTGAAAACACCTCTGACGACGTGTTCGATGAAATCGTGGCGATGACCGCCGATTTCTTCCAGACGCCGATTGCGTTGATCTCGATTGTCGATGAACACCGTCAGTGGTTTCGCGCCAGAGTGGGTTTGAATGCCCAGGAAACGCCACGCAACGTCTCCTTCTGTGCTTACACGATCCTTTCCGACTCGCTGTTTGAAATTCCGGATGCGACCCTCGACGACCGCTTCATGAACAATAGCCTGGTGACCGGCCACCCCGATATCCGCTACTACGCGGGTGCCCCGCTGATTACCGATGACGGCATTGCCTTGGGCAGCCTGTGCGTGATCGACACCAAGCCGCGTGAACCGATGAGCGAGCATCAGACGCAGATGCTCAAGCGTTTCGCCTCATTGGTCATGAAACGCATAGTCGGCTTGCGTCTCAGTTGCTTCATTGACCAGCCGACCGGCTTGTATAACCGCTCACGCCTGCAGGAAGACATCCATCAGGCACTGGCATCGAGCGTTGATTATCAGTTGGTCGTGGTGGACATGATCACCTCCGCGTTCCTGAACGACATTGTCAAGGCTCTGGGCTACAGCTTCTCTCAGGACCTGGTGACAGAAATCAAGAGCCGCCTGGAGCATCTGCTGCCGCCAACCTGTTCGCTGTACAAGGTCAGCCCTACCCGCTTCGGCTTTCTGCTGCCCGGAGAAAGAGCGCCTGATCATCTGTTTCGTACCATTCTCGAAGACTTCGAGACACCGGTAGAATGCCGGGGCATCCCGGTGCAGATGCAGGTGGGTCTGGGGGTTGTCACCCTGAACCGCGACCCGACCGAAGAGCAGGACTGGATGCGCATGGTCATCAGCGCTGCCGATGATGCCCGCGACCGGAATCTGGGCTGGGCGATGTATGAGCCGCACTTCGATGCCGCCCAGCAACGTGCTTTCAAACTGCTCAGTTCGTTGACCAGCGCAGTCCACTCGCATGATCAACTGCGCCTGGTCTACCAGCCGCGCATCGACCTCGCCTCTGGCTTGTGCACCTCGGTAGAAGCCTTGCTGCGCTGGAACCACCCGACGCTCGGTCCCATCGGACCTGCCGAATTCGTACCGTTGGCCGAGAAAACCGCACTCATGCGTCCGCTGAGTCTGTGGGTGCTGACAAGCGCAATCGAGCAGGCCGCCCGCTGGCAGCAACAAGGCTTCGATTTCCGTATTGCGATCAACGTCACCCCGGAAGACCTTACCGGTCCGGCTTTCACTGACCGGATGATTCGCCTGCTGGGCCAGCACAAGATCGACCCCACACGCTTTGAGCTGGAGTTCACCGAGGGCGCGTTGATGCACAACCCGGCCGAAGTGCGTCACCAGTTGGAGCGCATGCGTCAGATGGGCATGGATGTGGCGATCGATGACTTTGGTACGGGCTACAGCAACTGGAACTACCTGCGGCAATTGCCCGCGACCACCGTCAAGCTCGATCAGTCGCTGATTCGCAATCTGGCGTCTGACAAGACCGATCAGCGTCTGGTCAAGGCGCTGATCGGTCTTGCCAAGAAGCTGGGTTATTGCGTGGTGGCCGAAGGCATCGAGACAGACGAAATTCGCCGCCTGGTCAAGCAATGGGGCTGTGATGAGGGGCAGGGCTATCTGATTTCCAAACCTATGGAAGCCGACGCCGTACTCAACTGGCTAGGCCCGGACCGCCGCCTGCAAACTGTCACTGAAGCCGCCGAAGCCGCTGTCATCCGCGACAAACGGTTATAACCTTAGAACACTTCTTCATAACCGTTTGCAACACAAGCCGTTATGCTGCCCGCCACTTTTTGCCTGATGCGTTTGCTTGAATAGGTTGGTTATGGAAGCGGGTGGTCTGGGGTTTGTAGTTGCAGGGTTGGTAGTCGGTTTTATCGTTGGCATGACCGGAGTCGGCGGCGGCTCGCTGATGACGCCCATTCTGTTGTGGTTCGGCATCAACCCGGCCACGGCGGTCGGCACGGACCTTTTGTACGCAGCGATTACCAAATCCGGCGGGGTTCTGGTACATCGCAAGAATGACAACATCGATTGGAAAGTCACCGGGCTGCTGACCCTGGGCAGCGTCCCTGCCGTGCTGCTGACGCTGTGGTTCCTGAGCACACTGCATACCGCACCTGAGGCCCTGAACGCGATCATCAAGCAGGCGCTGGGCTTTGTACTGCTGTTGACTGCCCTGGCCGTTCTGTTCAAGAAAAAGCTGCTGGCCTTCGCTCATGGCCGCGGAGATGGACATTCGTTTTTCAGCGGTACGAGCCTGACAGTATTGACCGTCATCACCGGCTTGATCCTCGGCACCATGGTCGCACTGACGTCCATTGGTGCGGGCGCGCTGGGTACCGTGGCGTTGTTCATCCTCTACCCTCTGCTACCGACCCGGCGTCTGGTAGGCACGGAAATCGCCCACGCCGTCCCTCTTACGCTGGTTGCAGGTCTGGGCCATGCGAGCATGGGTAACATGAACTGGGAATTGCTGGGCTGGCTGCTGATGGGTTCATTGCCGGGCATTTACCTGGGCAGCCACATGGCGGGCCGCGTTTCCGACGACCTGCTGCGGCCTTTCCTGGCCATCATGCTGGGCATGATCGGCTTCAAGCTGGTGTTCTGATCGGCGCCTATCCATCAGCCTGTCACATTTCTGAGTCAGGCTTGCCCACGAACACAGTCTCGAAAGCCGCAGAGCCGGTTTGCCTGCAGGCCGTGCGCACTCATCGGGAATTGTAATTTTTTGTAGCGAGACACCGATTTTCGGCGCAGGATTTCGTGCGTCAGCTTCAGCGCCGATGACCCGGCACAGACTTACCCTCACTTGAAAGGAGATGCCAACAATGCTCATCCGAATTGAAGAAGGTGTATATGGCGACGCTTGGGTTGTAATACTGGACGACTATCCGGTCAAATGCCGGAGCTGGCAGGAAGCCAGAGAATTTGCCGACCGCATGAAATCCAGAATCGACGCGCCTCATTCGCTGCCGCACATGACACGCCGCGCAGCCGCCGAAATAAGCGTTCAGGCGGCCGCCCGCTAGACCGACTCCATCCCCGCGAATCACTCGACACAGCGTTGCCACGCAACCGGCGACGCTGTTTCACCCCGTCACGACGCCGCTTGAATTATCGAACTACTTCTCGTTTCCATGACATCCGTTTCACATCCTCTTCACGTCCGGCTGCGTAAATTGACCCTACTCCTTTGATGAATCCCATTTGGCCCACCCCGTTGTGGGCCATTTTTTTGCCTGTAGAAAAGTACCAGCACTCCTCCATGGATCAGGCCGGGTTATTCGCTTCGCACTGTTTGCGACGAAGAAGCAGTCAGTACCGGACTGCTCAGGACACCAGCACTCAGCTCCGCCAAGCGATCATTGCCTGTACCGTTGGCCGTGTTGTTGCTCCAATTCGCTGTCGTCGTTGCCACCCAGCCCAACACAAACAATGCAACCGCCTGTAACGCCCACCTGGTAATGATCGACATGTGCTCTCTCCTTGTTCGGGTCTGGATGGCGAGCATGTAAACACCTCACCATGACAGAAGAATTGCAGAGATTTTTATTTTTGCCAGCCACAAGCCCGTCTTTGTGAAAAGAAGGTTTGTGAAACAGGAATGAGCGGTCTGCAAGAGAAATACCCACACTCATGAGCGGGGTATTTCCGGAAGGCGGGGTCAATACTTGGTGCTTTGCTGCTCAGGCCTGGCAGGCGTGTCCACATGGCGCGGACCAGCGACCAGCAGGGCCAATACGCCGGCAATCGGCACGGCAACAACAACGATGATCCACATCAGCTTGTTGCTGGATTGTGTCTTGCTCTTGCGAATACGCATGACTGCCCAAATGTCCGAAATCACGGTCAGAGCTGTCAGCGCTGCAAACAGCCACAAATGATTTTCCGATATCCAACCCATTTGAAATCTCCTGCACCATCAACGAAGGCAGCCAGACCGGCTGCCCTACTGTAGAAGAGGCCGGAAAGCGGCCTAAAGTTCAGAGAATCTTTCGGATTGTGACCGGGTGCTCAGCTCAGAGGCAAGAGCGTCCAGAACGGCACACACAAGCAGAGCATGAGCACGATAGGCGTATTCCTCTGCACATCGTTCCTCACGCTCCAG
>NZ_LJQT01000328.1:10224-23587 GCF_001400515.1 Pseudomonas meliae
CGTGACGCTCCGCGTCACACTCCCGTCAGGTAATCGGTGCCGGGTTGAACAGCGTGATGTCGTTGTGCAGCCGGTAGTGCTCGGTCCAGGTCTTTTTCTTGCCGCTGGCCACCTCCAGATAGAAGTGGAAAAGCTCCCAGCCCAGGTCCTCGATGCTTGCGCGTCCAGTCGCAATGCGTCCGGCGTCTATGTCAATCAGGTCAGGCCAGCGCTGAGCCAGTTCGGTGCGGGTCGAGACCTTCACCACCGGTGCCATCGCCAGACCATACGGCGTACCGCGTCCGGTAGTGAACACATGCAGGTTCATACCGGCCGCCAATTGCAACGTACCGCAGACGAAGTCACTGGCAGGCGTAGCGCAGAAGATCAGCCCCTTGCCGTTGACCCGCTCACCAGGGCCAAGCACGCCATTGATGGCGCTGCTGCCTGACTTGACGATAGACCCTAGAGACTTCTCGACAATGTTCGACAACCCGCCTTTCTTGTTGCCCGGCGTAGTGTTGGCGCTGCGATCTGCCTCGCCTTTGGCCAGGTAACGGTCGTACCAGTCCATTTCCCGCACCAGAGCCTGCGCGACCTCCTGATCCTGTGCGCGGGAAGTCAGCAGATAGATGGCGTCGCGCACTTCGGTTACTTCGGAAAACATCACCGTCGCACCGGCACGCAGCAACAGATCCGAGGCGTAGCCCAGCGCAGGGTTGGCGGTGATGCCGGAAAACGCATCACTGCCGCCGCACTGCATGCCAAGGATCAACTCCGAGGCAGGTACTGTTTCACGACGACGCAGGTTCAGCTTCTGTAGACGCGTCTCGGCCAGCTCCATGATCTGTTCGATCATTTCGTTGAAGCCGTGACTGGAGTCCTGAAGCCGATACAGCCAGGGCTCGCTGAGGTCCACCGAGCTGTCGCCCTCATGCATGACCTGCCCGGCCTGCAACTTCTCGCAGCCCAGGCTGATCACCAGCGCCTCGCCACCCAGGTTCGGGTTGCGTGCCAGATTGCGCACAGTACGAATCGGAATATAGGCATCGGTGGCAGTGATTGCCACGCCGCAGCCGTAGCTGTGAGTCAGGGCCACGACGTCATCGACGTTCGGGTATCTGGGCAACAGCTCGTCGCGGATGCGCTTGACCGCGTGGTCGAGCACACCGGTCACGCACTGCACGGTGGTGGTGATACCCAGAATGTTACGGGTACCCACGGTGCCGTCAGCGTTGCGATAGCCTTCGAAGGTATAACCCTCCAGCGGGGCCTGTTTCTCGGGCACCGCGTCGGACATCGGCAGGCTGTCGAGCGCAGGTGCCGAGGGCATGCGCAGTTGGTCTTCCCTGACCCAGCTGCCACGCGGTATCGGTTGCAGCGCATAGCCAATGGTGTGGCCGTAACGAATCACGGCCTCGCCCACGGCCAGGTCAACAGTGCTGACCTTGTGGCTCTGCGGGACGTTATCGACAGTCACCAGGCCGTTGTCGAATTCGGTTCCGGCCGGCACGCCCTGGTCGTTGACCACGACCACGACGTTATCCAGCGGATGCAGCCGGATATAGCGCGGCGAATCGGCATGTTGAATCAGGTTCATCACGGTTTCCTCAGGATTTCGCTTCGGAAAGGTCGCTGACCGAGTCGTTCAGCAATGGCCCCTTGGCAGGCGGCTCTTTCAATTCCACACGCTTGATTTCACCCACGATGAAAATGTAACTGATTACCGCCAGCAGCGCGTTGGCGCCCACGAACACCAGTGCCCATTTGAACGAGCCGGTGCTGCTGATGATGTAACCAATCACGATCGGAGTGGTGATCGATGCAATGTTACCGAAGGTGTTGAACAGACCACCGCTCAAACCGGCAATCTGCTTGGGTGAAACATCGGACATGACAGCCCAGCCCAGTGCACCGACGCCTTTGCCGAAGAATGCCAGGGCCATGAAGCCTACCACCACCCATTCGATATCAACGTAGTTGCAGGTCACGATCGAGGTGGACAGCAGCAGGCCACCGATGATCGGCGCCTTGCGGGCGAAGGTCAGCGAGTGGCCCTTGCGCAGCAGGTAGTCGGAAATGATGCCGCCCAACACGCCGCCGATGAAGCCACAGATAGCCGGCAACGAGGCAATGATGCCCGCCTTGAGGATGGTCATGCCGCGCTCCTGAACCAGGTACACCGGGAACCAGGTCAGGAAGAAGTAGGTGATGCCGTTGATGCAGTATTGGCTGAGGTAGATACCCAGCATCATGCGGTTGGTCAGCAACTGGCGAATGTAATCCCACTTGGGGCCGCTGCTGGCTGTTTTTTGCGCGCCTTTACCCTTGTCCTGATCCAGATCGACCAGCGCGCCATTGCTGGAAATGTGCTCCAGTTCGGCCTCGTTGATCATCGGGTGGTTGCGCGGGCCGTAGATGACCTTCATCCAGATCATCGAGAACAGGATACCGACTGCGCCCATGACCACGAATACGTGCTGCCAGCCGTAGGTGTAGACGATCCAGCCCATCAGCGGAGCGAACAGAACGGTGGCGAAGTATTGCGCCGAGTTGAAGATCGCCGAGGCCGTGCCGCGCTCGGCGGTCGGGAACCAGGCGGCGACGATGCGGGCGTTGCCCGGGAAGGAAGGCGCTTCAGCCAACCCGACCAGAAAGCGCAGCATGAACAGCGCGACGATGGCGGTGGAAATACCGAACTCACCCACATAGCCTTGCAGCAGGGTGAACAGCGACCAGGTGAAAATGCTCATGGCGTAGACTTTCTTCGACCCGAAACGGTCGAGCAGCCAGCCACCGGGGATTTGACCGGCCACGTAGGCCCAGCCAAATGCAGAAAAGATATAGCCCAGAGTGACCGGAGTAATGCCAAGGTCTTTCTGGATGCTGGAACCAGCGATAGCGATGGTGGCACGGTCGGCGTAGTTGATCGTGGTGACCAGAAACAGCATCAACAGAATCAAATAGCGGACGTGCGTCGGCTTGGACTTTTGCATGGTAGAGCTCCCACTGATTATTTTTTTACGCGGGTAAAGCTGTTTTTGGGTGTTGCATTACAGGCCCCTTGGCAGTGTCGCGGCGACGACAGCTACCACCTGTAAGGGTCATGCATTCCAACGACAAAACCGCTGATCGCTCAGCGGTTTTGTCCTGGGGGTGTTACTGCTTGCCTTGTTTGTCCATCAGCGCGGCGAGCATGTCGCACTCGTCCGGAGTCAGGTCAGTCAATGGCGCACGCACCGGGCCTGCGTCGTAGCCGGCGATTTTTGCGCCCGCCTTGACGATACTCACGGCATAACCGGCCTTGCGATTGCGGATTTCCAGATACGGCAGGAAGAAATCGTCGATGTACTTGCCGACCGCCTCGTGATCGTCACGGGCAATGGCGTGGTAGAAGTCCATCGCCAGCTTCGGCACGAAGTTGAAGACCGCAGACGAGTAGACCGGCACGCCCAGCGCCTTGTAGGCAGCGGCATAGACTTCAGCGGTCGGCAGGCCGCCCAGGTACGAGAAGCGGTCGCCGAGACGGCGGCGGATCGAAACCATCAGCTCGATATCACCCAGACCGTCCTTGTAACCGATCAGGTTCGGGCAACGCTCGGCCAGTTGCTCCAGCAGGGTTGGGGTCAGGCGGCAGACGTTACGGTTGTAGACCACCACACCGATCTTCACCGCCTTGCACACCGCTTCAACGTGGGCGGCAACGCCGTCCTGACTGGCTTCGGTCAGGTAATGCGGCAGCAGCAGCAGACCTTTGGCGCCCAGACGCTCGGCTTCCTGAGCGTACTCGATGGCCTGACGGGTCGGACCGCCTACACCGGCCAGGATTGGCACGCTGGTGGCGCAGGTGTCGACGGCAGTCTTGATGATTTCGGAGTATTCGCTGGCGGCCAGGGAGAAGAACTCACCTGTGCCACCTGCGGCGAACAGAGCGCTGGCGCCGTACGGTGCCAGCCACTCGAGGCGTTTGATGTAGCCCGCGCGATGGAAGTCGCCCTGAGCGTTGAAATCGGTAACCGGGAAAGACAGCAGACCGGATGAGAGGATGGACTTCAGTTCTTGTGGATTCATTATTCGAACACCCTGGAGGACATAATTGTTAGAGGATCACCGGGTCAGCGCCGATGTCGTAAGTCATCGTACAACTGATAATAAAATCACTCAACAGGGATTTTCGGGTTTTTTCAGAGGGAGAGCACCGGGGCCGTTTTTGGCTCACGCGATGCCGCGTAGATTTGTGACGCAGAGCGTCACGGCAGGCCTTCCCACGCTGGAGCGTGAGGAACGATAAGCCTGACTATTGTGCGAGAGCGTGCGGATAACCTCAATCCACCTAACACTTCGTGCGACGCTCTGCGTCGCATGCCNNATGCCGTTCTGGACGCTCTGCGTCCTCTTTAATCGTCAGGCCCGCTGCGACTCGGCTTCTTCGTGGGCGTGGCGCAGGCGTTCGCGGCTGTTGGTCAGATGCAGGCGCATGGCGGCGCGAGCCGCATCGGAGTCCTGACGGGCGATGGCGTCGAAAATTTCTTCGTGCTCGCGGCTCAGGCGGTCCATGTAGTGCTGCTGATCATCATGGGCCAGACGCGCAGAGTTCAACCGTGTGCGCGGGATGATGCTGGTGCCCAAGTGGGTCATGATGTCCGTGAAATAGCGATTGCCGGTCGATAGCGCAATCTGCAGGTGGAACTGGAAGTCAGACGCCACCGCATCCGTGGCGTGTGCGGCACTTTCATTGAGCGCGTCCAGCGCCGAACGCATCGCCGCCAACTGCTCGTCACTGCGCCGCTGGGCTGCCAGCCCGGCCGACTCGACTTCCAGGCTGATACGCAATTCGAGAATAGCCAGCACATCACGCAGAGTGACAATGGTGGCCGGATCGATACGGAACCCACTGGGGCTTGGCGTATCGAGAACGAAGGTGCCGATGCCGTGGCGGGTCTCGACCAGACCGGACGCTTGCAGGCGCGAAATCGCCTCGCGTACCACGGTGCGGCTAACGCCCTGCTCTTCCATGATTGCGGATTCGGTAGGCAGTTTGTCGCCACGCTTGAGCTGACCGCTGCGAATTCGCTCGGACAGCTCAGTCACCAACTCCTGCGCGAGGCTGCGGTGTTTTCTACGGGCGCGGGGCGGAGCGCTTTGATTTTCCATCCAACATCGATCTCTGGACTGCTAAACATGGGCTAATCATAGCTCAGCGGTTGTATGATCACACCCTCAAAAGCGCCACCCGCCCAACAGCACTAACCTCAAACCGCTGCTGGTGTCGGTTGCTCGAGCAGTTTTGCGCCCTCGATACGCACATGCCGACCATGAAAGCGTTTGAGGCTGCTGCGATGTCCGATACTGACCAGCGTCAAACCGGGCAGGCCATCAATGATTGCGCGGTGCATGGCAGCCTCGTCATCCTCATCCATGGCCGAGGTGGCCTCATCCATATACAGCCAGCTTGGCGCGACCAGCAAGGCGCGAGCAAACGCCACTCGCTGCTGCTCGCCGGGCGACAGAAAGCGTTGCCAGTGATTGCTTTCATCCAGTCGCGGTATAAGGCGCTCCAGACGACACTGGTTCAGCACCTCTGCAAAGCGTTCTGCCGGGTAGCGTTGCGCAGGTTGTGGATAACTCATTGCCTCACGCAAGGTGCCGATGGGCAGATAAGGCCGTTGCGGCAGGAACAGCGCCGTCCCTGTGGGCAAGCAAATCTGGCCCGAACCGTGCGGCCATAGACCACCGAAAGCCTTCAGCAACGAGCTTTTGCCACTGCCCGAGCGACCACTGAGCATCACTCGCTCTCCCGGACCGATATGCAGATTGGCATCGCTCAACAGTTGACGCCCCCCTGCGAGGCTCAATTCCAGGCCACGCAGGTCCAGTGTGTCGTTAGCGTGAACCCTTTCAATGGCCGGTTGCTGCGCTTCATGATCAGTCATGGCCTGACGGAAGCTCAGCAGGCGGTCACAGGTGGCGCGCCATGAGGCCAGCGTGCTGTAGGCGCTGATGAACCAACTGAAGTTCTCCTGCACATTACCGAATGCCGAATTGATCTGCATCAGATCACCCAACTCGATCTTGCCCGAAAAATACCGCGGCGCAGCCACGATGAAAGGAAAGATCAGGGCAATCTGCGAATAACCCGATGTGAAGAACGTCAGTCGCTTCTGGACTTTCATGGATGCCCGGAAGTTATTCCAGATCATCATGAAGCGCCCGCTGAGGCGCTGGTTTTCATTACGCTCGCCCTCGGACAAGGCAATACTTTCGGCGTTTTCCCGTACACGCACCAGAGCAAAACGCAGGTCCGCCTCAAAGCGCTCCTGTTGGTTGTTCAATGGGATCAGCCGCTTGCCGATCCAGTGCGTTAACAGGCTGCCGATAAGCGCGTAAAGCAGGGCCGCCCAGAACATATAGCCGGGTATGGTGACCCCGAACAGTTCGATGCTGCCCGACACGCCCCAGAGAATGACCGAGAACGAGACAAGACTGACGACCGCACTCATCAAGCCAAGCCCCAGACTGAGGGTGCTGGTGGTGAACTCGTTGAGGTCTTCGGACAGACGCTGGTCGGGGTTGTCGGTATACCCGCCCTGCTCCAGGTGGTAGTAGTTCTTGTCTGCCAGCCAGCGGGCGAAGTGCTGTTCAGTCAGCCAGCGACGCCAGCGGATAGTCAGCAACTGGGTCAGGTACAGACGATAAACCGCTGCCAGAATGGCGATCGCGGCGATACCGCTGAAGTACAGGATCAGGTGGGTGAAGGCAGCCAGGTCCTTATTCTCCAGCGCGTTGTAAAAATCCCGATACCAGCTGTTGAAGAAGACCGACACTTGTACGCTGAACAGCGACAGCGCAATCACCGAAACCAGCAACAGCCAGGCGGTGACCTTTTCCTCACTGCGCCAATACGGCGTTATCAGCTTCCAGACGCGGTGTAGAAACGCCCCTTTCACAGTGTCGTTGACGGCAGAATATTCAGCATTGCGATTCATGTAGGTCAGGCTCGCTCTCTTTGAAAGTACGATGCCTGATCACAATGAAGCAAAAAAACGCCTATACGACCACTATGAAAAAACCTTCATTAACGCCGCACAGGGCGCTTCTGCAACTTGCGTTGCAAGGTCCGGCGATGCATGCCCAGCGCCCGGGCTGTGGCGGAAATATTGCCCTCGTGCTCGGTCAGCACGCGCTGGATGTGCTCCCACTGCAAGCGATCCACCGACATCGGATTCTCGGGGACCAGCGTGTCGAGGTTGGCGTGTTCGGACAGCAGAGCCGCCAGCACATCATCGGCATCAGCCGGTTTGCACAGGTAATTGCACGCGCCGCGCTTGATGGCTTCGACCGCCGTGGCAATGCTCGAATAACCGGTGAGGATCACCACACGCATGTCCGGGTCCATTTCCAGCAGTTTGGGCAGCAGCACCAGACCTGAATCGCCATCCATTTTCAGGTCCAGCGCGGCGTATTCAGGAATGTCCTGCTGCGCCAGCGCCAGGCCTTCCTCGGCTGAACCTGCGGTGCTCACCCGAAAACCACGACGGCTCATGGCCCTCGCCATTACACGGGTGAACGTCGCGTCGTCATCGACCAGCAACAGGTGCGGCAGCTCTTCGCCTTCAACCTGGATGTCTTCGTCACTCATGCTTCTTCTCCTCGCGTATCTCGGGGCAGGCGCAGCTCGGTGAGCGTACCGCCTTCTTCATGACTGTAGAGCTTTACCGAGCCACCCGCACGGGTGACGCTGGCCTTGCTCAGAAACAGACCCAGGCCGAAACCTTTGCCCTTGGTAGTAAAGAACGGCTTGCCGATCTGTTCGGCAATTGCCAGCGGCACACCTGCGCCGTGGTCGTGAATACTGATACAGACTTCTGTGCTGTCCCAGTTCAGGTTGACTTCAAGGCCATCGGGGCAGGCGTCGGCCGCGTTGTTGAGCAGGTTGAGCAGCGCCTGGGTAAGGTCCGGTGGCGGGGCCAGCATCGGCACCTCGCCCTTGCCCAACTGGTAAAAGCGGTAGCTCACTTCCGGGCGCATCAAATGCCAACGGTTGAGGGATTCGTCCAGCCAGCGGGTGGCAGGCTGCTGCTCAACGGCCATACGCCGGTTGGCTTCGGCGGCACGCACCAGTTGCTGAAGGGTCTGTTTGCACTGCTTGACCTGCTCCTGCAACACCGACAGGTCGTCCTGCAAAGCAGGGTCACCGTGGTCCTGGCGCATTTCCTTGAGCAGCACGCTCATGGTCGCCAGTGGAGTGCCCAGTTCATGGGCCGCGCCTGCGGCCTGAGTCGCGACGGCAAGCAGCTGTTGATCGCGCAAGCCCTCCTCCCGGCGCTCGGCGCGCAACTGCTCCTGGCGACGCAGCTCTTCGGCCATCTTTGCCGCGAAAAAGGTGATGACGGAAGCTGCCAGCGCAAAACTCAGCCACATGCCGTAGACCTGCATGTTTTCCCGGGCAATGGAGTCGGTTTCCAGCGGGTACGAGCGCACCATCAGCAAGGTGTACATGCTCAGCGCAAAGCCGGACAGAATCAGCGAGTAACGCCATGGCAGCGTGGCGGCGGCAATGGTCAGCGGCACCAGATAATAAGACACGAACGGGTTGGCCGAGCCGCCCGAGTAATACAGCAGCGCGCTGTGAATCAGCAGGTCCAGCGCCAGTTGCAGCGCATATTCAAGCTCGGTGAGCGGCAGCGAGGTGCGCAGACGAATGACGGTCAGCCCGCAGAGCACCAGCGAACAGCCCAGGGTGATCGACAGTTGCAGCCACGGCAGTGGCAGAAAGTCGAACAGCCAGGCCATACCTACCGAGCCGGCTTGCGCGGCCAGCACCAGAATACGGATGAATGTCAGGCGCCACAGGTTTTGACGTGTGGCCGAAAGCATTTGAACGGGGGCGAGCATGAGCTCTCCTGATGAGTGCTCCAGGCGGATCGCAGCGAGTATAACCAAGCGAGAGGCAAAACTGGAAAAGTGCGTCAACGCACCGCACACCAGAGCAGTCCGGCATCGCAGGAACCGGGCCAAAGCGCTACAGTCAGAACACTTTGCGCCGAGCGACACGTGTCGCAGGCCGTTTGATAACAAGGAGCTCTCATGTTCAATCTTCGCCCTGCTGCCACGCTCGTCGCGCTGGCCGCCGCCCTGTCCAGCCTGCCGGCCCTGGCTGAAGAAGCCCGGTACAACCAGATTTCCTTGCGCGCCGAGGTCAATCAGGAAGTCCAGCGCGACCTGATGCTGGTTACCCTTTATACCGAAGCACAGGACAGCGACCCGGCCAAACTGGCAGCTCAGATCACTGAAACCCTGAACAAGGCTCTGGGCCAGGCGCGGCAGGTCAAGGATGTGAAGATCCGTCAGGGCAGCCGCAACAGCTATCCGGTTTACGACGACAAAGGGCAGAAGATCACCGGCTGGCGTGAACGCGCCGAGCTGCGTCTGGAAAGTGCGGACTTTGCGATACTTTCGAAGCTGACCGGCGAGCTGCTGACGGATCTGAAAATGGGCGGCATGGACTTCTCGATCTCGCCATCGACCCGCAAGGCCAGCGAAGACGCCCTGCTCAAGGACGCCGTGACTGCGTTCAAGGCCCGAGCGCAACTGGTCACAGAAGCCTTGGGCGGCACGGGTTACAAGCTGGTTAACCTGAACCTGAACACCTCGGGCTACCCGCAGCCGTATCTGCGCGCACCGGTGATGATGATGGCAAAATCCTCGCGGGAAGACTCAGCGCCAACACCCGATGTCGAAGCGGGCACCAGCCAGGTCAGCGTTGCAGCCGATGGCGTGATTGAAGTCGCGATTCCCTGAGAAACGGTCATCATTTATTCCGAGCCCGGAAACCGGAGCTCAATCAGCACAACTATCGCTCCCATGCTCTGCGTGGGAATGCAGTTACCGACGCTCTGCGTCCAATATTGAGAACGCAGCACTACGCGAGGGATCCATGGGACACACACTCTTCAAACCGCTGCTGCTGACCTCCGCCCTGCTGGCCTGCGCACCTCTGGCCCAGGCGGCCAGCACACTGGTGTATTGCTCGGAAGCCAGCCCGGCCGGTTTCGACCCCAGTCAGTACACCAGCGGCACCGACTTCGATGCCTCGGCCGAAACCGTCTTCAACCGCCTGACCCAATTCAAGCGTGGCGGCACGGAAGTGGAGCCAGGCCTGGCTACTCGCTGGGACGTCTCGCCGGATGGCCTGACCTACACGTTTCATCTGCGCGACGGCGTGAAGTTTCACACCACGGACTACTTCACTCCTACTCGCGCATTCAACGCGGACGACGTGCTGTTCACGTTCAACCGCCTGCTCGAAGCCAACCATCCGTTCCGCAAGGCCTACCCGTCCGAATCGCCCTACTTCACTGACATGGGCCTGAACACAACGATCAAGAGCGTCGAGAAAGTCGACCCACTGACCGTCAAGTTCACCCTGAACAACATTGACGCTGCGTTCGTGCAGAACCTGGCCATGAGCTTCGCGTCCATCCAGTCTGCCGAATACGCCGACCAGTTGCTCAAGGAAGGCAAGGCCGAGGAGTTGAACCAGAAGCCGATCGGCACTGGCCCGTTCGTCTTCAAACGCTACCAGAAAGACTCGCAGATCCGTTACGCGGGCAACACCGAGTACTGGAAGCCCGAGGACGTGAAGATCGACAATCTGATCTTCTCGATCAGCAGCGATGCCGCAGTGCGCATGCAGAAGCTCAAGGCTGGCGAATGTCAGGTCAGCGGCTATCCGCGTCCGCAGGACATCGAAGAAATGAAAAAGGACCCGAAACTCAAGGTCCTCAGCCAGCCGGGCTTCAACCTGGGGTTCCTCGCCTACAACGTCACCCATGCGCCGCTTGATCAGCTCAAGGTGCGCCAGGCGCTGGACATGGCTATCGATAAACCGGCGATTATCAAAGCGGTTTACCAGAGCGCCGGTCAACTGGCCGAAAACGCCTTGCCGCCGGGTCAGTGGAGCTATGACCCGACGATCAAGGATGCCCCTCACGATCTGACCAAGGCAAAGCAACTGCTCAAGGAAGCAGGCGTGGCACCGGGCACAAAAATCGACCTGTGGGCCATGACCATACAGCGCGCCTCGAACCCCAATGCGCGCATGTCTGCACAGATGATTCAGTCCGACTGGGAAAAGATCGGCATCAAGGCCAACATCGTCAGCTACGAGTGGGGCGAATACATCAAGCGCGCCAAGGCAGGCGAGCATGACGCGATGATCTACGGCTGGACCGGTGACAACGGCGACCCTGACAACTGGCTAGGTGTGCTGTACAGCTGTGCAGCCGTCAAAGGCAGCAACTACGCCAAGTGGTGCGACCCGGCTTACGACAAACTGGTGCAGCAGGCCAAGCTGACCAGTAACCGCGACGAGCGCATCAAGCTTTATCAGCAGGCCCAGCACATTCTCAAGCAGCAGGTACCGATCACACCTATTGCCAACTCGAAGGTGTTTCAGCCGATGCGCCAGGAAGTGCAGGACTTCAAGATCAGCCCATTCGGCCTGACACCCTTCTATGGTGTCAGCCTGGGAACAGTGAAGTAACAACATGGCTCCAACCGGGTGCATTTTTCTCACCCGGTTGCGCCTTAACGGTGCGTAAAACGTTTCAAAAAACGACACGCAAACGATCAACAGGGTCGAAAATTACACTTTCGCGACATTCCTGTACGATCGTGCCACTCTTTGTCGCTTCTTTGGCGTCACTGTCTTGCTTTGGGTATGGCCCCTGCATAAGTATCGGACGGATCGGCTCACGAGGTCGTTCCCTCTAATCAAAATGACAACAACTGAGGCAACCATGCTCAAACACGCGGTCATTCCGTTTCTGGTCGGCGCCAGCCTGCTCGCCAGTGCTCCTTTCGCTCACGCAGCTTCGAATCTGGTGTTCTGCTCCGAGGGCAGCCCTGCCGGATTCGATCCGGGTCAATACACCACAGGTACTGACTTCGACGCCGCAGCAGAGACCATTTTCAACCGCCTGAGCCAGTTTGAACGCGGCGGCACCTCCGTGGTGCCCGGCCTGGCAACCAAGTGGGACATCTCTGATGATGGCCTGACGTACACCTTCCACCTTCGCGAAGGCGTCAAGTTTCACACCACGCCCTACTTCAAGCCGACCCGTGAATTCAATGCCGATGACGTGCTGTTCACGTTCAATCGCATGATCGACAAGGACATGCCTTACCGCAAAGCGTATCCGACCGAATTCCCGTACTTCACTGATATGGGTATGGACACCAACATCACCAAGATCGAAAAAGTCGACGACCACACCGTCAAGTTCACTCTTGGCAAAGTCGACGCTGCGTTCATCCAGAACATGGCAATGAGCTTCGCGTCCATCCAGTCCGCAGAGTACGCCGCCAAGCTGCTCAAGGAAGGCAAGCCGGAGCTGATCAACCAGCAGCCTATCGGCACCGGTCCGTTTGTGTTCAAGAGCTACCAGAAAGACTCCAATATTCGTTACACCGGCAACAAGGACTATTGGAAGCCTGAAGACGTCAAGGTCGACAACCTGATCTTCGCCATCACCACCGATGCCTCGGTGCGCATGCAGAAGCTCAAGAAAAACGAATGCCAGATCACCGCTTACCCACGTCCTGCCGACCTTGAGCCACTCAAGGCCGACAAAAACCTGAAGATGCCTGATCAGGCTGGCTTCAACCTGGGTTACATCGCCTACAACGTGATGCCTGAGATCAAGGGCGAAGACCATCCAAATCCCCTGGCTCAGTTGAAAGTGCGCCAAGCGCTGGACATGGCGGTCAACAAACAGCAGATCATCGACTCGGTTTACCAGGGTGCAGGTCAATTGGCGGTCAACGCCATGCCGCCGACCCAGTGGTCCTATGACACCACCATCAAGGATGCCAAGTACGATCCCGAGAAAGCTCGCGAGCTGCTCAAGGAAGCGGGCATCAAGGAAGGCACCGAAATCACCCTGTGGGCGATGCCGGTTCAGCGTCCTTACAACCCCAACGCCAAACTGATGGCCGAAATGCTCCAGAACGACTGGAAGAAGATCGGTATCAACGCCAAGATCGTCAGCTATGAATGGGGCGAGTACATCAAGCGGGCCAAGAATGGCGAGAACGGCGCCATGCTGATTGGCTGGAGCGGCGACAACGGTGACCCCGACAACTGGCTCGGCACCCTGTTCGGCTGTGACGCCCTGAACGGCAACAACTTTGCCAAATGGTGTGACAAGCCGTTCGACACGCTGATCCATCAGGCCAAGGAAACGTCCGATCAGGCCAAGCGCACCGAGCTGTACAAACAGGCGCAACACCTCCTGAAAGACGCAGTGCCGATGACGCCTATTGCGCACTCGACTGTCTACCAGCCCATGCGCACTAGCGTACAGGACTTCAAGATCAGCCC
>NZ_LJQT01000163.1:0-9461 GCF_001400515.1 Pseudomonas meliae
TTTTGTCTACACCCTCTTAGTGGCTTGCCAAATCATCTGCCAAATACTTTCAGCCAGCGGTCGTGGGTCTTTTGCCACGCCCGCATCGCCTTCCAAAATATTTGCAAGCACTGCTGGACCGAAATCTCGTTTCTCGTCGAAATAGATGATTTGTTGTTCTAAAAGCGACGCTTTTACATTGATGTAATAGAATCTTTCGCCGTTTGAAGTGATGGCTACACGCGCCCCAATAGCTGCCGCAGAAAACAAGCCTTGCTCAGCGGCACGCAGCACGGCTTTCTCATCCAGAAGCTTCGTAGGGGCTTTGTCTTCACCGATAGCCACAGGAATCAAGCCCTCGGAGGTTCGACGCACATACAGGCGGTCCGGTCGTGCAGCAGATGGCTTTTTAGGGGCTTTGTAAAGACTAAATGGAAAGTCGATAGCGTCTGGTATCGTGATATCCACACCCACCCGTTTAAGTGCGGTGACGCTGGTCCCACCGATAAAAAATACTTCAAACGCCCCAAACCGTTCGCCTGCAAATCGGCCGCTGGAAAAATACCCTCTCGCGACCAGTTCTTCGTTTGCCATGTTCCGCTAACCCCAAGGGCTCATATTCAAACGGGCAAGCATATCATCAGGTGCCTTTCGCTGTGATGGTAATCCCTCGGAATATCTGTTTACCGTATCATGATTCGGTTGCGCCGCGGGAAGTTGCTGGGCTGTGGTTCAGCGTCCAGCGGGAACTCGGAAATCACCGCGCCACCTTGCGCCGCCATCTGCGCGGCGAGCGCACGATGCTGCTGTGGATAAAGTTTTTCAAGCCCGGTGCCCAGCACACCGATTGTATGCCCACCGACATCCAGTGCGCCCTGATGCGCGGCTCCGTCAATGCCACGCGCCAGACCGCTGGTGATCACAAAACCGGCACCCGCCAGGCTGCGCGCAAAAGCTCTGGCGGTGTCCAGCCCGGGTCTGGAAGCGCGACGACTGCCGACCATTCCCAACTGCGGACGCTCGAGGATTGAAGGGTCGCCGGCAATGAAGATCAGCGGCGGAGGGTCGGCGATTTCGGCCAGCAGTGCGGGGTAGCAAGGGTCGTCCCACATCAGCAAATGCTGGGCCGGACGCTCCAGCCAGGTCAATGCAGCACTGGCACCGTCCCTGACGGAAGGGGCTCGACGCGCCTCGGCGCAGGCACCTGGAATACCCAGCGCACGCCATGCACTGGCCGGTGCGCTCAGCGCAGACGACGCAGAACCGAAGGCTTCGATCAGCCTGGAAAAGCGTTTCGGTCCGATCTCGGGCAAGCGATGCATGCGCAGACGGGCTTCCAGCTCTGCTGGCGAAGAGAGGGCATTTTCGAACAGTGGCATGAGATCGTCCCTGATCCATTGTGCATCTCAGACGATGCACAAACCTGTGGATAACTCTGTTGACAACAATTTGATAAGTGTCTGGCTCGTCACACAAATCCGTAGCAGAACTGAAACATACCTTTAAGGATTTCGAACCTTGTCCATGATGGCCAAAGATCGGTTGGCTTGCAGGACCAAGGCGTAACTAAGCTTGTCGTACGTACGGAAAACCATGAGCAGGCCAGACCGTTCGTCAGGGATTTTTACCTGTTCACCGGTGATCCGGTCGCGCACTGTCTCGCTGGTTTTGTAGATCGCCAGCACGTTGCCCTCGGCCAGGTCGTCACGTTTGCCTTTGTTGAGGGTGACCACATCCAGCACGCTGACCTGGGTCACCCCGCGTGGCACATCCAGAATCAAACCTTCTATCGGCGTTTGCGGGGCGCTGGGCAGGAAAGTCGAGTTGATCGCTCGCTCTTCGCTGCTGAACAATCGGTCGCCCAGGCGCACTTCCTGCGTAGAGCGCTGCAGAACCAGAGTCGAGACGTCGCCCTCGGAGGCAACCACCTCAGCGCTGCCGATGTCATCCGCGTTGATCCCCAGCACTTCCTTGGTCTGTGGGTCGGTGTAGGTCTTGCCCTGTCGGAAAATGCCGTAGACGGTGTGCGCCGGGTCCAGCGTGCCCCGTGCATAGGCCCGGTCACCGCTGCCGCTGAGCACGCGCTCGGCATTGCCCGCGACGATGTAGGGGGCCTTTTCGAACTGCTCGGCATTGTCGACGATGCGATTGCTGATCAGGAATGCGTTGATCGCCCCCAGCGGAATGCTCGGAATGGCCTCGACCATCGGCGTACTGCGCACACGCGGTGACAATTTGATGGTCCCGCGCGACTCGCCCCGATTGAGCGTCACACGCGGCTGACCATCGACCCAGGTCAGCGCGAGGGTGTCACCGGGGTAAATCAGATCAGGGTCGTGGGCTTGCGGATTGGCCCGCCATATCTCGCGCCATTTCCACGGTTCACGCAAAAACTTGCCGGAAATGTCCCAGAGTGTGTCCCCGGCGACAACGGTGTAGCTCTGCGAATAGCCTTCCCTGAGTTGCACTTGCGCCTGAGCAAGACCGCTGGCGGTCAACAGCAGCAGGGCGAGTAGTGATTTCCTCATGCGGTGAATCCCTTTATCATGTTGCCTCACGCGAACCCTAGAGTCCTGTCCTGGGCTGCCTGCCTTGAACTCCCGGGCCCGGCACCCAACATTGACTTTACCTTAACAGTGCAGCTCTTACGTATATGGCCATTCTAAACATCCTCGAATTTCCCGATTCGCGCCTGCGCACCATCGCCAAACCTGTGGCGATGGTAGACGAAGGCATTCGCCAGTTGGTCGACGACATGTTTGAAACCATGTACGAAGCGCCCGGCATCGGGCTGGCAGCCACGCAGGTCAATGTCCACAAGCGTGTGGTTGTCATGGACCTGAGCGAAGACCGCAGCGAACCGATGGTCTTCATCAACCCTGAAATCGAAAAACTGACCGATGAAATGGATCAGTATCAGGAAGGCTGCCTGTCGGTACCCGGTTTCTACGAGAACGTCGACCGCCCGCAAAAGGTCCGTGTCAAGGCGCTGGACCGTGACGGCAAGCCTTACGAACTGGTTGCCGAAGGCCTGCTCGCCATCTGCATCCAGCATGAGTGCGATCACCTGAACGGCAAGCTGTTCGTTGATTACCTCTCTAACCTCAAGCGCGACCGGATCAAGAAAAAACTCGAGAAACAGCACAAGCTGAACGCTTGATCCTTCGTCCCTCCAAAAGGCCTGCACAAGGCCTTTTTGTTTTTTAGAACGAGAAGCCCATGACTGAGCCACTGCGCATCGTCTTCGCCGGCACCCCGGAATTTGCCGCCGAACACCTCAAGGCCCTGCTAGACAGCCCTTACCAGATCGTCGCCGTGTACACCCAGCCTGATCGCCCGGCCGGTCGTGGACAAAAGCTGATGCCCAGCCCGGTCAAGCAACTGGCACTGCAGCATGACATCCCGGTCATGCAGCCGCCCACGCTACGCGCCCCTGACGCGCAGGCCGAACTGGCCGCGCTCAAGCCTGATTTGATGGTGGTGGTCGCCTACGGCTTGATCCTGCCGCAAGTGGTGCTGGATATTCCGCGTCTGGGCTGCATCAACAGCCATGCCTCACTGCTGCCACGCTGGCGCGGAGCTGCGCCGATTCAGCGCGCGGTGCAGGCCGGCGACGCCGAAAGCGGCGTGACCGTGATGCAAATGGAAGCTGGTCTGGACACCGGGCCGATGCTGCTCAAGGCTGTCACCCCGATCACCGCACAGGACACCGGTGGCACGCTGCATGACCGTCTTGCCGAACTCGGCCCACCAGCGGTGTTGCAGGCCATTGCAGGGCTGGCGGATGGTTCGCTGGTCGGCGAGGTTCAGGACGATAGCCTGGCCAATTACGCTCATAAATTGAACAAGGATGAGGCGCGTCTCGACTGGACACGTCCGGCCGATGAGCTGGAACGTCTTATCCGCGCCTTCAACCCGTGGCCGATCTGCCACAGCACGTTGAACGAAGAAACCCTGAAAGTGCTGGCAGCCGATCTGGCCGAAGGGCAGGGCGTACCGGGAACTGTCCTCAGCGCCAGCAAGGACGGCCTGATCGTCGCCTGCGGCCAGAACGCCCTGCGCCTGACCCGTCTGCAACTGCCGGGTGGCAAGCCGCTGAATTTTGCTGATCTGTTCAACAGCCGTCGCGAGAAATTCGCCATCGGCACGGTGCTGGGCCAATGAACCCGCGTCTGGCCGCCGCCAAGGCATTGGCTGCTGTGCTCAGCGGCAAGGCGTCGCTGAACAGTTCGCTGCCCACACAACTGGACAAGGTCGAGGTGCGTGATCGCGGTCTGACTCAGGATCTGGCGTTCGGCACCGCACGCTGGCAGCCACGCCTGTCGGCACTGGCAGCCAAACTGTTGCAAAAACCCTTCAAGGCCGCTGATGCCGACGTCGAAGCGTTGCTGCTGGTAGGGCTTTACCAGCTGTTTTACAGCCGAATTCCTGCGCATGCGGCCATTGGTGAAACCGTTGGCTGCGCTGACAAGCTGAAAAAGCCGTGGGCCAAAGGCTTGCTCAACGCCGTGCTGCGCAATGCGCAACGTGACGGCGAGGCGCTGCTGATCGATCTGGAACACGACCCGGTGGTGCGCACCGCCCACCCGCGCTGGCTGCAAAAAGCCCTGAAAGCGGCATGGCCGGAGCAATGGGAAGCAATCTGCGCGGCCAACAATGCGCATCCGCCGATGATTTTGCGGGTCAACCGTCGGCATAACAGCCGCGACCAGTACCTTGAGCTGCTGAACACTGCCGGGCTGCAAGCCAGCGCGTGCACCTTCAGTCAGGACGGCATCGTACTGGCCGAGCCCTGCGACGTGCGCTCGCTGCCGGGCTTTGCCGAAGGCTGGATCAGCGTTCAGGACGAAGCCGCGCAACTGGCCGCCGACCTGCTGGAGCTCGCGCCCGGGCAACGCGTACTCGACGCCTGTTGCGCGCCAGGTGGCAAGACCTGCCATTTGCTGGAAGTGCAGCCGCAATTGAGCGGCGTAGTCGCGGTGGACCTCGAAGCCAAGCGCCTGGTGCGCGTGCGTGAAAACCTTGATCGTCTGGGTCTGGACGCCGAGCTGATCGCTGCCGACGCCCGCGAGACGGCGCAGTGGTGGGACGGCAAGCCGTTCCAGCGCATCCTGCTCGACGCGCCGTGCTCGGCGACAGGTGTAATCCGTCGCCACCCGGACATCAAGCTGACCCGCCAACTGGATGACATCGCCGCGCTCGCCAGCCTGCAGGGCGAATTGCTCGACGCGCTGTGGCCTACGCTGCAGGTAGGCGGCATGCTGGTTTACGCGACCTGTTCGACACTACCGACTGAAAATACCGACGTCATCGAGGCGTTTCTGGCCCGCACCTCCGGGGCCAGAGAACTGGATATCGCCGGACAGGCCGGACAGCCACCCGCAGGTATCAAGCAAGCCCATGGTCGCCAGCTGCTGGCCCAGCAAGGCGGCCACGACGGTTTCTACTACGCCAAACTGATCAAGATCGCGGATCAAGGTCGAGGCGGCGCTGGAGTAAGCAGGTGAAAATCATCATTCTGGGTGCAGGTCAGGTAGGCGGTACGCTGGCCGAGCATCTGGCGGGCGAAGCCAACGACATCACCGTGGTCGACACTGACGGCGACCGGTTGCGCGATCTAGGCGACCGCCTGGACATCCGTACCGTGCAGGGCAAGGGCTCCTATCCGGCAGTGCTGCGCCAAGCGGGTGCGGACGACGCCGACATGCTGGTTGCGGTGACCAGCAGCGACGAAGCCAACATGATCGCCTGCCAGGTGGCCCACACGCTGTTCCACACGCCGACCAAGATCGCGCGCATCCGCGAAGCGGCGTACCTGACACGCGCGGGCCTGTTCGATAAAAACGCGATCCCGGTCGACGTGTTGATCAGCCCGGAACAGGTGGTTACCAATTACATCAAGCGTCTGATCGAGTACCCCGGCGCGCTACAGGTCATCGATTTCGCTGAAGGCAAGGCACAACTGGTCGCGGTCAAAGCCTATTACGGCGGTGCCTTGGTGGGCCAGCAGCTGCGCCAGTTACGTGCGCACATGCCCAATGTCGACACCCGTATCGCGGCGATCTATCGGCGCGACCGGGCGATCCTGCCCCACGGCGATACGGTCATCGAAGCCGACGACGAGGTGTTCTTCATCGCCGCCAAGGCCGATATTCGTGCGGTGATGGGTGAGCTGAGGCGTCTGGACGAGAACTACAAGCGCATCGTCATCGCAGGCGGTGGCAACATCGGCGAGCGTCTGGCTGAAGCCATTGAAAGCCGCTATCAGGTAAAGATCATCGAAGTGAACCCGGCGCGCTGCCGCTATCTGTCGGAGCATCTGGACAGTACGGTGGTGCTACAGGGCAGCTCATCGGACCGTGATTTGCTGATGGAAGAAAACATCAACAATACCGACCTGTTCCTGGCGCTGACCAACGACGATGAAGCCAACATCATGTCGTCGCTGCTGGCCAAACGGCTGGGCGCACGCAAGGTGATGACCCTGATCAACAACCCGGCCTACGTCGATCTGGTCCAGGGCGGCGAGATTGATGTGGCGGTCAGCCCGCAACTGGCAACCATCGGCACGCTGCTGGCTCATGTGCGACGGGGCGATATCGTCAGCGTGCACTCGTTACGGCGCGGTGCAGCCGAAGCCATCGAGATCGTGGCGCACGGCGACCCGAAATCCAGCAAAGTGGTCGGTCGCGCCATCAAGGACATCAACCTGCCGACCGGCACGGCAATCGGTGCGATCATCCGCGACGAACAAGTGCTCATCGCCCACGACATCACCGTTATCGAATCCGGTGACCATGTGATCATGTTCCTTGTGGATAAAAAGTGCATCCGTGAAGTGGAGCGGCTGTTTCAGGTGGGGTTGAGCTTTTTCTGAACAGGCCCTGAACAGCCTGCTCCCTGACTGAACCTCTTGCCGACCTGTCTGGTCGGCAACGCTCGTCGACTCGGACGAATTCTCTCTAATCACACATACGCGCGCTATGCCTTTGACGGGCGTTACCAGAGAGAACATAAGCAATGCCTGAATCCAAAGTTCCCCTTCAAGGCTCACAAACCGACGGCACACCTGCGGGCGGCTGGCCTGCGCTCAGTGCGGTCAACAAGCACCTGTTGCACCAGCATGTGCTGATCAAGGGCAACCGCACGCTGCTGTCCATGAACAAGCCTGGCGGCTTCGATTGCCCCAGTTGCTCCTGGCCGGACCCGAAGAAGCCGCATACCTTTGAATACTGCGAGAACGGTGCCAAGGCACTGGCTTGGGAATCGACTAAAAAACGCGTGACGCCTGAGTTTTTCGCCCGGCATACGGTCAGCGAACTGGCGACCTGGAGCGATCACGAGCTGGAAGCAGAAGGCCGTATTACCGAGCCGATGCGCTACGACGCAGCCACTGACAAATACCTGCCCGTCACCTGGGACGAGGCGTTCGCCGAGATCGGCGCAGAGCTGCGCGGCCTGAGCGATCCGTGGAAGCTGGAGCTATACACCTCCGGGCGCACGTCGAACGAAGCCGCCTTTCTGTATCAGCTGTTCGGTCGGCTGTACGGCATGGCCAACTTCCCTGACTGCTCGAACATGTGCCATGAAACCACCACTGCGGCGCTGCCCGAGTCGATCGGGGTCGGCAAGGGCACCACGACGCTGGAAGATTTCGAGAACGCCGACGCGATTTTCATCATTGGTCAGAACCCTGGAAGCAACAGCCCGCGCATGATGTCCGAACTGCACGCGGCCGCAAAACGGGGTGCCAGTATCATCTCGTTCAACCCGCTGCGGGAAAGGGCGCTGGTACGTTTTGCGGCGCCGCAGGACCCGCGCGACATGCTCAGTCTGCATGGGGTGGAAATCAGCTCGCAGTACCATCAGGTGAGAATCGGCGGCGACATGATCGCCCTGCAAGGCGTTTGCAAGGCCGTGATCGAAGCCGACGACGTGGCGCAGCGTGAAAACCTGCCGCGCGTCCTTGATGTGGCGTTCATTGAAGAACACACCCATGGCTTTGAGCAGTACGCCGACTATTGCCGACAGTTGCCGTGGGACATCATCGAGCGCCATTCGGGTCTGACGCGTCAGGCCATCGAAGAGGTGGCTGCGGTTTATAAGCGCTCGAAGGGGGTCATCTGCTGCTGGGGCATGGGCATCACTCAGCACAAGCGTGGCGGTGATGCGATGCAGCAGATCATCAACCTGCTGCTATTGCGCGGCAACATCGGCAAGCTCGGTGCGGGGGCTTGCCCGGTGCGTGGGCATTCCAACGTACAGGGCGACAGGACGATGGGCATCTATGAAAAGGCCGGCGAACCGTTTCTGGCCAGCATGAGCAAAGTGTTCGGTTTCGAGGCGTCCAGAAAAAAAGGCCATGCCGTGGCCCAGACCTGCGAAGCCCTGTTGCGTGGCGAGGTGGAAGCCCTTATTTCCATGGGCGGTAATTTATTCCGCGCCATTCCGGACACCGATGCGATCTGCCCGACCGTCAGCCGTTTGAAAATGACGGTGCTGGTCAACACCAAACTCAACCGCAGCGCGACGGTGCATGGACAGAAGGCCTTTCTGCTGCCATGCGTGGCGCGTTCGGAACGCGACCTGCAGAACGGCGTGGCGCAGACCATTACGGTGGAGGACGCGATGTCGATGGTGCACGGCTCGACCGGCATGCTCGAGCCTGCGTCGAAGCATCTGATTTCCGAAGTCGCCATCATCGCCGGTATCGCCAAAGCGACGCTCGCGCCCAATCCCAAGGTGGACTGGGACAGCTATGTGGGCGACTACGCCAGGATTCGCGACAAGATCGAAGAAGTGTTGCCCGAGCAGTTTTATGACTTCAATCAGCGCATCCTAGAACCCGGAGGTTTTCGATTGCCCAATGCCGCCAGTGAGCGCAAGTGGGACACCGAGTCGGGCAAGGCCAACTTTCTCTTTCCTGAAGGCGTCTACGACGAAGACGACACGCCGCCGGGCGCGGAGCATTTGCAGTTGATGACGATCCGCAGCCATGACCAGTTCAATACCACGGTGTATTCCAATGATGACCGTTATCGGGATATCTACGGCGACCGCATGGTGGTGATGCTCAACCCACAGGACATCGAACGCCTGGGGCTGAAGGCCGGGGACTACATTGAGTTTCAGACAGCGCTCGACCCGACCACGACGCGGCGTGCAGCGGGTTTCAAAGTCATCCCCTACGACGTGCCGCAAGGCTGCTGCGCAGCCTACTACCCGGAAACCAACGGGCTGCTGCCACTGGCCAACCGGGATAAGCACGGCAACACCCCTGCGGCCAAATCCATCCCGGTGAACCTGGTGCGGATGAGTTCGGAGGGGACGCAAGTGGCACTGGAACGGCGCGGGTTGATTGCTGCGGCCAGTTGAGGGAAACACTATCGTGCGGCGCTCCGCGTCGCATGCAGTTCTGGACGCTCCGCTTCCGATCTTGAATGCGCGGCGAGGCGCAGATCTGTGACGCGGAGCGTCACGCA
>NZ_LJQT01000163.1:9478-16962 GCF_001400515.1 Pseudomonas meliae
AGCGTGCGGAACGATAACCTGACTATCGTGCGGCGCTCCGCGTCCGATCTTTCCTAGTACCAGCGCGCTTCGCCTGCCGGGCGTTTCTTGAAGCGTTTCATGGTCCACATGTACTGGCTCGGGTAGGCCCGCACGTATTTCTCGACCACTTTGCTCATCGCCGCTGCCGAGGTTTCGGTGTCGGTGCTGTACATGGCTTCAGGGGCCGCTTCGAGTACCACTTTGTAACCCGAGCCGTCCGGCAGGCGCATGGCGTGCAGGAATACACCGACCGCCTTGCCGCCTGCCAGCATGTTCGGTACGAACTTGCTGGTCAGCGCCTGGGTGCCGCAGAAGGGCACGAAGATGCCCGCTGATTCGGCCGGCTCCGGATCGGCCGGAATACCCACCGAGCCGCCTTTGCGCACTTCCTTGATTACACTGAGAATGCCTTCCTTGGTCGACGCCGCAACCCGGTTGCCCAACTGCACACGCTGCTTGCGCAAAAGGTCGTCGACCGCCTTCAGCTTCGGTGGACGATAGAAAATGATCGGCTTGCACTGGCTGCAATAGAAGTGATTGAGCACTTCCCAGTTGCCCAGGTGACTGGTGATGCCGACTACGCCCTTGCCGGACGCCAGCGCATCCTTGAGCACATCGAGCCCTTCGACTTCACGCACCAGGTCGATCGATTTCTGCGCAGGCCAGATCCACGCACAAGCGCTTTCGGTCAAGGTCTTGCCGATGTCCATGAGGCTGCGGCCAACGAGCTTTTCCAGCTCGGGCTCGCTCAACTCGGGGAAGCACTTGGACAGGTTGATCCGTGCCACTTCCCGCGAACGGTTGGGCAGCTTCCACATCAGCCAGCCAATCGCGGTGCCTGCCCACTGCACCGCGCGCCACGGCAACAGCGCAAACAATCGCAACGCCCCGACCATTACGGCGCCTTTGAACTTATCCACAGATGACTCCCAGATTCTCGAGGCGGGTAGTGTAACCGTCAGCGGCTCAGGATCGCATACCGATCGCAATCGACGGTGTGGTCCATGACCATACCGCTGGCCTGCATGTAGGCATAACAGATGGTCGGGCCGACAAAGGTGAAACCGGCCTTTTTCAGCGCCTTGCTCATCGCTTCGGCCTCGGCGGTAATCGCCGGCACTTCGCTGCGATCCTTGAAATGGTTGATCTTCGGCTCGCCACCAACAAACGACCAGAGCAGCGCGACCGGGTCTTCCAGCGCCAGCCAGGCCCGCGCATTGGTGCGCACGGCCTTGAGCTTGAGGCGGTTGCGGATGATGCTCGGATCGAGCATCAGCGTCTCTATTTCGGCATCGCTCAACTGCGCCAGGCGCTCGACGTCAAAGCCGTGCAGCACTTCGCGATAACGCGCCCGCCGCTTGAGAATCGTGATCCACGACAGCCCGGCCTGGAACCCTTCGAGCAAAAGCAACTCGAAGAGCTTCTGCGCATCGCGCAGCGGCACTCCCCACTCCTGATCGTGATAAGCGATGTACAGGGGGTCTTCGTTGCACCAAAAGCAGCGTGTCATAGGGCTCCCAAGGAGTGGACGTGCGGCCGAATCGGGTATACTCCCGCTCTTTGAATCGCAGCCCAGCACAGGTGAAATTTGTGAGCCAGCCTACGCCAGCCGTGCGTACCTTCCAAGACTTGATCCTCGCCCTCCAGCAATACTGGGCAGAACAAGGTTGCGTGGTACTTCAGCCCTACGATATGGAAGTAGGCGCCGGCACGTTCCACACTGCCACGTTTCTGCGCGCCGTAGGCCCGGAAACCTGGAACGCCGCTTACGTACAGCCAAGCCGTCGCCCGACTGACGGCCGCTACGGCGAAAACCCGAACCGCCTGCAGCATTACTATCAGTTCCAGGTGATTCTCAAGCCCAACCCGGACAACTTCCAGGAACTGTACCTGGGTTCGCTCAAGCACATCGGCCTCGATCCGCTGGTGCACGACGTGCGTTTCGTCGAAGACAACTGGGAATCGCCGACGCTGGGCGCCTGGGGGCTGGGCTGGGAGATCTGGCTCAACGGTATGGAAGTCTCGCAGTTCACCTACTTCCAGCAGGTCGGCGGCCTTGAGTGCTACCCGGTTACCGGCGAAATCACTTACGGCCTTGAGCGTCTGGCCATGTACCAGCAGGGCGTGGACTCGGTCTACGATCTGGTCTGGGCTGACGGCCCGTTCGGCAAAGTGACTTACGGCGACGTGTTCCATCAAAACGAGGTGGAACAGTCGACCTACAACTTCGAACACGCCAACGTCGACAAACTGTTCGAACTGTTCGATTTCTACGAGAGCGAAGCCGCACGCCTGATCGAGCTGGAGCTGCCGTTGCCGGGCTATGAAATGGTCCTCAAGGCCTCGCACACCTTCAACCTGCTGGATGCCCGCCGCGCGATTTCCGTGACCGCGCGTCAGCAATACATCCTGCGCGTACGCACGCTGGCCCGCTCGGTGGCTCAGGCCTACCTGCAGGCCCGCGCCCGTCTCGGTTTCCCGATGGCGCCGCCCGATCTACGCGATGAAGTGTTGGCCAAGCTGGAGGCAGCGCAATGAGTGCTCAAGATTTTCTGGTTGAACTGGGCACTGAAGAACTGCCACCCAAGACCCTCGTTTCCCTGGCAGATGCATTTCTGGCCGGTATTGAAAAAGGCCTGTCGGGCGCAGGTCTGACCTACAGCGCCAAACAGGTCTACGCCGCACCGCGTCGCCTGGCCGTGCTGATCACCGCGCTGGCCACGCAACAACCGGATCGCAGCGTCAACCTCGACGGCCCGCCGCGTCAGGCAGCGTTCGATGCGGACGGCAACCCGACGCAGGCAGCACTGGGCTTTGCCAAGAAGTGCGGCGTCGATCTGAGCGAAATCGATCAGAGCGGCCCGAAACTGCGCTACAGCCAGACCATCCTCGGCAAGCCGACCACGTCGCTGCTGCCGACTATCGTCGAAGACTCGCTGAACGACCTGCCGATTGCCAAGCGCATGCGCTGGGGTGCCCGCAAGGAAGAGTTCGTGCGTCCGACCCAGTGGCTGGTGATGCTGTTCGGTGATCAGGTGGTTGACTGCACGATCCTCGCCCAGAGCGCGGGTCGTCATTCTCGTGGTCATCGCTTCCATCACCCGCAAGACGTGCGTATTTCTTCGCCTGCCGGTTACCTCAGCGACCTGCGCGCCGCGCATGTACTGGCCGACTTCAACGAACGTCGCCAGATCATCAGCAAGCGCGTCGACGAGCTGGCCACCCAACAGGAAGGTACTGCCATCGTACCGCCAAGCCTGCTTGATGAAGTAGCCGGGCTGGTCGAGTGGCCGGTTCCGCTGGTGTGCTCTTTTGAAGAACGTTTCCTGGAAGTACCTCAGGAAGCGCTGATTACTACCATGCAGGACAACCAGAAATACTTCTGCCTGCTGGATGCCGAAGGCAAGTTGCTGCCGCGCTTCATCACCGTGGCCAACATCGAGAGCAAAGACCCGGCGCAAATCGTTGCCGGTAACGAGAAGGTGGTTCGTCCACGCCTGACTGATGCCGAGTTCTTCTTCAAGCAGGACAAAAAGCAGAAGTTGGAAACCTTCAACGATCGTCTGAAAAACGTCGTGTTCCAGGCACAATTGGGTAGCGTGTTCGACAAAGCCGAGCGCGTCTCGAAACTGGCTGCCTACATCGCCCCGCGCATCGGCGGCGACGCCCAGCGTGCGGCACGGGCTGGCCTGCTGTCCAAGTGCGACCTGTCGAGCGAGATGGTCGGCGAGTTCCCGGAAATGCAGGGCATTGCCGGTTACTACTACGCCAAGGCTGACGGCGAACCTGAAGATGTTGCGCTGGCGCTCAACGAGCAGTACATGCCACGTGGCGCGGGCGCCGAACTGCCGACAACGCTGACTGGCGCTGCGGTGGCCATCGCCGACAAACTCGACACGCTGGTCGGTATCTTCGGTATCGGCATGCTGCCCACCGGCAGCAAAGACCCCTATGCGCTGCGTCGTGCTGCGTTGGGTATCCTGCGTATTCTGATCGAGAAGAAGCTCGACCTGAACCTGGTCGAAACGGTGAAATTCGCAGTCACGCAGTTTGGCGCGAAGATCAAGCCTGCCGGTCTGGCGGAGCAGGTACTCGACTTCATCTTCGACCGTCTGCGTGCGCGTTATGAAGACGAAGGCGTCGATGTGGCTGTGTACCTCTCGGTACGTGCGCTGCAACCTGCTTCGGCGCTGGATTTCGATCAGCGTGTTCAGGCGGTCCAGGCTTTCCGCAAACTGCCACAGGCCGCTGCACTGGCCGCGGTGAACAAGCGCGTATCGAACCTGTTGAGCAAGGCCGAGGGCAGTATTGCCCAGACCGTCGAGCCCAAGTATTTCGACAACGCCAACGAGTTTTCGCTGTACTCGGCTATTCAGCAGGCTGACCACGCGGTCCAGCCGATGGCTGCCGAGCGTCAATACAGCGAATCGCTGGCGCGTCTGGCGATGCTGCGTGAGCCGGTCGATGCATTCTTCGAAGCGGTAATGGTCAACGCGGAAGACGCCAATGTGCGCGCCAACCGTTATGCCTTGTTGTCGCGTTTGCGCGGCCTGTTCCTTGGCGTTGCCGATATCTCGCTGCTGGGCTGAGAAGGAGTCGATGGTGAAACTGCTGATACTTGATCGAGACGGAGTCATCAACCATGACTCCGATGCTTACATAAAGTCAGTGAAGGAGTGGGTGCCCATTCCCGGCTCGATCAAGGCTATCGCAGATCTGAGCAAGGCCGGCTGGACGGTGGCCGTCGCCACTAACCAGTCGGGCATTGCCCGAGGTTATTATGATCTGGCCACGCTGGACGCCATGCATGAGCGCTTGCGCAAGCTGGTGGCAGAGCAGGGTGGCGAGGTCGGTTTGATCGTCTACTGCCCGCATGGGCCAGACGATGGCTGTAGCTGCCGCAAGCCCAAACCCGGGATGCTGCAGGCTATCGTCACTCATTACGCAGTAGACCCCAAAAGTCTCTGGTTCGTGGGCGACAGTAAAGGTGACCTACAGGCCGCTTTGGCCGTCGATTCTCAGCCTGTGCTGGTGATGACCGGCAAAGGCCGCAAGACGATGGAAGGCGGAGTGCCGGCAGGCACGTTGATTTTTGACGATCTGGCGGCAGTTGCCGCAGAACTTATCCACAACAGCGCTCACTGAACAGTCAGCTCTTCAGGTTCAGGACGCTCAAGGAGCGGGCACCTGCCCGTACGGTAAACGTAACTATGTCGATCATGCAGGCAATCAGGACCTTCTTCTTCTACCTGTTGCTGGGCACCAGCTCGCTGTTGTGGTGCACGTTGAGTTTTTTCATTGCGCCTTTTCTGCCGTTCAAAGCCCGCTATCGCTTCATTAACGTCTATTGGTGCCGCTGCGCCATCTGGCTGACCAAGGTGTTCCTGAACATCAAGGTAGAAGTGACTGGCGCCGAAAACGTACCGAAACCCCCCTGCGTGATCATCTCCAACCACCAGAGCACCTGGGAGACGTTCTTTCTGTCGGCGTATTTCGAGCCGATGAGCCAGGTCCTCAAGCGTGAATTGCTGTATGTGCCGTTCTTTGGCTGGGCGATGGCAATGCTGCGCCCGATCGCCATTGACCGCGAAAACCCGAAAGCCGCACTCAGGGAGATTGCCAAGAAGGGCGACGAGTTGCTCAAGGATGGCGTCTGGGTATTGATCTTCCCGGAGGGCACACGCGTGCCTTACGGCCAGGTCGGAAAATTCTCTCGCGGCGGTACTGCGTTGGCGGTAAACGCTGATCTGCCAGTCCTGCCTATCGCTCATAACGCTGGCAAATACTGGCCTCGAGATGGCTGGGCGAAAAAGCCAGGCACTATCCAGGTGGTGATTGGCGAACCGATGTACGCAGAGGGTACAGGCCCGCGCGCCATTGCTGCGTTGAATGACCGTGTGCAGGCCTGGAATGAGGAAGCACAGCGCGCGATGGGCTCGCCTGTTACACCAGCAGCAAGTCCTGAAAAAGTCCCGGCGTGATTTTGTGGATAACCTGTGTACGGTTTTTCTGAAATCCGTCAAAAACCCTGGCTAACTCTCTAATTCGTATACATATTTTTTCGGGCTATAAAAACCGGAAAAACGTGCATAAGTTTTGGTGATGTATCAAAAACCGACCTGNNNNGAAAGGTCGGTTTTTTATTGCTTGGGCTAACGCCCGAGGCGAAGCCGATTTCAGTCAGGCCAACGCACCGCTCCAATATTTCTGAAAGGGCAGCAGGGGAACATGTCCCGTTCAATCTGGCTGCAACGTTTCCTCAAATACTCGCGCTTGGACCACTCTTATTGCTGCCATAACGCCTACCTTCAGGTAATCTTGCATTTTTGTAATGGAGTACGGCGATGAGCAATTTACCTTTTACAGCCAAAGGGTCTAACGGCGAGATTACATTCACCGGATCTGAGGTTCTAATTCGCCGCACAGGACTGTTTGGTGCACTGCGACAATTCTCAGGCATGGGCAAAGGTAACAAAGATATTCCAATATCAGCCATTTCAGCTATTCGCCTGGAGCCCGCCTCACTGCTTAATAAAGCTTTCTTCCAAGTGATCCACGCTGGTGATTTGGCTTTTCGCGGCGGTTCAACAAATATTGCAAACGATGACAATTCCGTATTCTTCGGCAAGGGCAGCAACGCGGATTTTGAGCAGATCAAGAAAATAATTCTCGAGGCAGTAGCAGCGTCGCACCAACCAGCCAAGACCTCGTCGGCTTCGACAGAGGACATCCCTGCAATGTTGAAAAAACTCTCCGACTTAAAGGACCAAGGCGTCCTGACCGAAGATGAGTTTCTGATAAAGAAAGCAGATCTGCTTTCACGGATGTAGACCGTAACGAGCCTATAGGTAGTGGACACCTGATTCCGGACACGACGTTAAATTTCCGCTAGGACTGAGCGGTTGCCTGGTCCGTTATTGAAAGGGCATGGCCGGCTCCATTGATGCGTAAAATAGTCACTGATATCCCAAAACCATGGTGTTCCACGTGGAACACCAGTCGTAAGTTTTCTCAGCTCCAATGCGCGCACAGTTATCGCGGTGACTACGCCGATGTAAGCACAGCAGTCACTGTGGATCGCTCGTCGTTTCAATCAAAAATATGCCACCTTACCCCAAGATGAGCCGTGGAAACGGTCTGGGTGATAAGGTTTAGGGTCAACGATAGGGGCGACACCACTGACAATGTCAGCGATCAGGTGACCTGCTCCTGGTCCAATACCGAAACCATGGCCGCTGAACCCGGCGGCCAGGACGAGGCCGGGCAGGCTGGCGATTTCACCGATCCCGGGCACACCATCAGGTGTGCTGTCGACATAACCAGCCCAGGCAGCAGTGACCGACGATTGCTTGAGAGCGGGGACCATCGCCACCGCACGCTTGTAGGTCAACTCCACCGCAGAGGCATCTACCTTTGGATCAAGTATGCGCATCTTCTCCATAGGTGTCAACGCCAACCAAAAA